>NZ_SMKJ01000449.1:0-3568 GCF_004348615.1 Micromonospora sp. KC207 | reverse complement strand
GCCCAGGGAGGCCGCGCCCACCACGGGTGCCCCGACCACCGGGCCGACGGCCACCGGTGGGCCGACCTCTTCGCCGAAGCCGACCCCGGACGCGTCGGCCACCCCCGGCAAGCCCGGCGACGGATGCGCCACCCCCAAGCCCACCGAGCCGGCCGAGGTCGAGCCCGGCGAGCCGCTGCCCAGGATCGCCGCCGAGCCCGGCCAGCCCCGGGTGGCGGCGAAGCCGTCGAAGCTCACCGGCTCGAAGGTCACGATGACCGGGCTGCGCTTCGAGGGGATCGTTGACCTGCCGACCGGCGACGGCACGCTCAAGGTGCTGAAGTTCAGCATGGCCAAGGGGGTCACCGACGACTTTCTGCTCCAGGCGGACGGCCCTGGCGGCAAGACCATGCGGTACGCCACGGACCGGCTGACCGTCCAGGGCGATGTGGCGTTCTACGCCACCCGGTTCGTCGGGCGGCTGCTCGGCATCAAGATCATCCTCACGCCCGACCTGCCGTTCCCGGACGGCATCCCGATCACCTTGCCGATCCCGATCACCTTCACCGACCCGGTGATCGACCTGGCGTACGTCGACAGCGACGTCCTGACCGCGAAGCCCGCGCTGAAGGTCGACCTGGCCTGATCCACCCCTACCGACGGCCGGGTCCGGGGCGGTACCGCCCCGGACCCGGCCGTCGTCGGTTCAGAGGCGGGCGAGCGCCCGGCGCAGCGGGTCCAGGCCCAACGCGCCGAGGTCCAGCGCCTGCCGGTGGAACTCCCGCAGGTCGAAGTCGGCACCCTTGCGGGCCTTCGCGTCCTCCCGGGCCTGGAGCCAGATCCGCTCGCCGACCTTGTACGAGGGCGCCTGCCCCGGCCAGCCCAGGTAGCGGTTCAGCTCGAAGCGCAGGTTCTCGTCCGGCACCCGGCAGTGCGCCCGCATGAACTCCCAGCCCAGCTCCGGCGTCCACCGCTGGCCCGGGTGGAAGCCGAACGGGTTGTCCCTCGGAATCTCCAGCTCCAGGTGCATGCCGATGTCGACGATCACCCGGGCCGCCCGGAACGCCTGCCCGTCGAGCATGCCGAGCTTGTCGCCCGGGTCCTCCAGGTACCCCAGCTCGTCCATCAGCCGCTCCGAGTACAGCGCCCACCCCTCGCCGTGCCCGGAGACCCAGCACAGCAGCCGCTGCCAGCGGTTGAGCAGGTCGGCCCGGACGGCGGTCTGGCCGACCTGGAGATGGTGACCCGGGACGCCCTCGTGGTAGACGGTGGTCACCTCCCGCCAGGTGGAGAAGTCGGTGATGCCCTGCGGCACCGCCCACCACATCCGCCCCGGGCGGGAGAAGTCCTCGCTCGGGCCCGTGTAGTAGATCCCACCGTCGCTGGTCGGGGCGAGGCAGCACTCGATCCGGCGGACCTGCTCCGGGATGTCGAAGTGGGTGCCGTGCAGGTCGCTGATCGCCTTGTCGGCCAGCGCCTGCATCCAGTCCCGGAACGCCTCCTTGCCCTGGATGGTGCGCGCCGGGTCGGCGTCCAGCGCTGCCACCGCCTCGTCGATCGTCGCGCCCGGCCCGACGATTCGCGCGGCCACCGTCCGCATGTCGGCCTCCAGCCGGGCCAGCTCGGCGAACCCCCAGGCGTACGTCTCGTCGAGGTCGACCCGCGCGCCGAGGAAGTACTGCGAGGCCAGCTCGTACCGCTCCCGGCCGGCAGCCTGCTTGTCGCGCCCCAGCGGGGTCAGCTCGTCGCGGAGGAACTGGCCGAACTCGGCGGTGGCCGCGGTGGCCGCCGCCGCGCCCCGGCGCAGCTCCGCTCCGAGGGTGCCGTCGACGCCGAGCCGCTCGACCAAGCCGTGGAAGAAGTTGTCGCCGTCCGGGTCGGTCCAGATGTCGCACTGCTTGGCGACCTCGACGAGCTGCGCCTTCGAGCTGACCCGGCCAGCGCCGGCCGCCTCGCGCAGCGTCGTCTTGTAGCCCTCCAGCGCGGCCGCGAACCGGTTGAGCCGCGCCGCGATGTTCGCCTGCGCGTCCGCGCCCTCGGTGGGCATCAGGTCGAAGACCATGCGGGCGTCGTGCAGCCCGCTGGCGATGACGTTGACCTCGCTGGTCGTCTCGCCCGCCTCGTACCGGGCGAGGTCCAGGCCGAGCCGCTCCTGCATGGCCTCCTTGGCTGTCCGTTCGGACTCGGACTCGGGCTCGGTCACGTCGAGGTCGGCGAGCGTGCGCCGGGCCAGCTCCGCCCGAGCCGCGTAGCCCTCCGGCGACAGGTCGTCGAGCTGGTCGTCGTGTCCGGCAATGCCGACGTAGGTTGCGCTGACCGGGCTCAGCGGCGCCCAATCGGCGACGTACCGGTCGGCGAGATCATCGATTCGTCCCACGCCGTGACACTACGCGACGCCGCCGCCCGGTCGTCGAGCGTGTTTGCGGTGTTCAGGGCCAGCGGCTCGCCCGGGTCGAAGTCGCTCGGGAAAGGCACGTCGGCCCGTAGCCGCTCCCCGCTGACCGCCCGCACGACGGTGTCGTAGCCGCCGAACCCACCGGGGGCGAACAGTTCGACCGCCGCGTGCCGCAGGTGGTGGGCGAGCTCGAGGTGGCTCCTGTGGTGGTCGACACGGTGCCCGGAAACCGCGCGACATCGTCGTACCCCTGCGGCAGAGTGTCAGGGGTGAGACCGGATACCACCCCTAACAGGGCGGCGCTGCGTAGCTGGCTGCCCGGCTTCCTCGCGCTCGCTGCGATCTGGGGCTCCAGCTTCCTGTTCATCAAGGTCGGCGTCCGCGAGCTGCACCCGGTGCACCTCACCCTCTACCGGGTCGCCGCCGGTGCGCTGACCCTGCTCGTCGCGCTCCCGCTGCTGCGCGACCGACTGCCCCGCGAGCCCCGGATCTGGGCCCACCAGTTCGTGGTCGCGGCGCTCGGCGTGGCCGTGCCGTTCACTCTCTTCGGGTACGGCGAGCAGCGGATCGAGTCGATGCTCGCCGGGATCTGGAACGCCACCACGCCGCTGATCGTGCTGCCGATGGCGGTGCTCGTGTTCCGCACCGAGCGGTTGACGACGCGCAAGGCGGTCGGGCTGGGGCTCGGCTTCGCCGGGGTGCTCGTGGTGCTCGGGGTCTGGGCGGGCGTCGGCGGTGCCCACTTCGCCGGCCAGCTCATGTGCTTCGGGGCGGCGGCCTGCTACGGCTTCGCCATCCCGTACCAGAAGCGGTTCGTCGCGGGCAGCGCCCACACCGGCCTCTCGCTCTCGGCGGCCCAGCTCGTGCTGGCGACCGCGCAGCTTGCCGTGGTGGGCCCGCTGGTGGCGGGCGCGCCGCCGGTGCCCACCGACCTGTCGGGCGGCGCCCTGGCCAGCGTGCTCGCGCTGGGCGCGCTGGGCACCGGCCTGGCCTTCGTGATCAACCTGCGCAACATCCGGGTGGCGGGGGCGAGCACCGCCTCCACGGTGACCTACCTCATCCCGATCTTCGCGGTGCTGCTCGGCGCGCTGGCGCTCGGCGAGCGGCTCACCTGGCACCAGCCGGTCGGGGCGCTGATCGTGCTGGCCGGGGTCGCGGTGACGCAGGGCCTGCTCGGCCGGCGCAGGCGACCCG
>NZ_SMKJ01000448.1:0-3577 GCF_004348615.1 Micromonospora sp. KC207 | reverse complement strand
GATCCGGGGCGCCGGTGCGGGCGGGCCGGAGCGCGGGTGTGGGCGGCGGGCTACCCTAGCCATGGCCGGACACCTGCGCCCGGCCGCGTTGTGCCCGCCGGAACACTGACAAACGGGATGTTCGCGTGTTTGACACCTTGAGTGACCGCCTCTCCGGGATCTTCACCAAGCTCCGCGGCAAGGGCCGGCTCACGGACGCCGACATCGACGCCACGGCGCGCGAGATCCGCCTGGCGCTGCTGGAGGCCGACGTCGCCCTACCGGTGGTCAAGGGCTTCATCGCGAACGTCAAGGAGCGGGCGCGCGGCGCGGAGGTCTCCCAGGCGCTGAACCCGGCGCAGCAGATCGTCAAGATCGTCAACGAGGAGCTGATCAACGTCCTCGGCGGCGAGGGGCGACGGCTGCAGTTCGCCAAGCAGCCGCCGACGGTGATCATGCTCGCCGGCCTCCAGGGCTCCGGCAAGACGACTTTGGCCGGCAAGCTGGCCCGCTGGCTCAAGGCCCAGGGCCACCAGCCGCTGCTGGTCGCCGCCGACCTCCAGCGCCCCAACGCCGTCGGGCAGCTCCAGGTGCTCGGCGGCCGGGCCGGCGTCGAGGTGTACGCCCCGGAGCCCGGCAACGGCACCGGCGACCCCGTCCAGGTGGCCCGGGCCTCGATCGAGCACGCGAAGCGGGCCGCCCGGGACATCGTCATCGTCGACACCGCCGGCCGGCTCGGCATCGACGCCGAGATGATGCGGCAGGCCGCCGACATCCGCGACGCGGTGAACCCCGACGAGGTCGTCTTCGTCATCGACGCGATGGTCGGTCAGGACGCCGTGCGCACCGCCGAGGCGTTCCGCGACGGCGTCGGCATCACCGGCGTGGTGCTGTCGAAGCTCGACGGCGACGCCCGGGGCGGCGCCGCGCTGTCGGTCCGCGAGGTGACCGGGCAGCCGATCCTCTTCGCCTCCACCGGCGAGAAGCTGGAGGACTTCGACGTCTTCCACCCCGACCGGATGGCCAGCCGGATCCTCGGCATGGGCGATGTCCTCACTCTGATCGAGCAGGCCGAGGCGGCCTTCGACACCGATCAGAAGGAGAAGATGACCGCCAAGCTGATGGGCGGCGAGCAGTTCACCCTGGAGGACTTCCTCGACCAGCTCATCGCGGTGCGCCGGATGGGCCCGATCGCCAACGTGCTGGCCATGATGCCCGGCATGGGGCAGATGAAGGACCAGCTCGCCGAGCTGGACGACAAGCATTTCGACCGGGTCACCGCGATCATCCGGTCGATGACCCCGGCCGAGCGCACCAACCCGAAGATCATCAACGGGTCGCGCCGGGCCCGCATCGCCGGCGGCTCGGGCGTCACCGTGATGGACGTCAACCAGCTGCTCAACCGCTTCGCCGACGCGCAGAAGATGATGAAGCAGATGGGCGGCATGATGGGCCTGCCCGGCGGCGGCCGGCGCAAGGCGACCAAGTCGCCGAAGAACAAGCGCAAGGGCACGAAGGGCGGGCAGCGTCCGCGCGGGGGTGCGCAGAGCGGCGTCGGCGCGCGGGGCGCTGTCGGGGGAATGCCGGGCGGGTTCCCGGGCGGCATGCCGCAGCTCCCGCCGGGCCTGGACCCGAACGACCTGGCCGGCGGCCAGGGTCTGCCGCCCGGCTTCAAGCTCCCGAAGATCGACTTCAACAAGCTCGGCAAGGACGACAAGCGTCCCCGCTGACGCGTGTCGGGGCGACGGTGTCGGCGCTCAGGGTGGTCGTCGCCCCCTGGAGGGAGGTGTCATGACCGCAGCGCCCATCTTGCCCGAACGGCACGAGTGGACGGTCGACGACCTCGGCAACCTGCCGAAGGACCTTCCGTACGAACTGATCAACGGAAGGTTGACCGTGCCGTCGCCGACTGCCGTGCACCAGGACTTCTGTGTCCGTCTGCTACTTGCTCTCGAAGTCGACCACCCGCCGGGACGGCCCGCTCGCCACGGACGGCGAGCGATCGGGTAGGACTGTGCGCATGGCTCTGCATGTGCGGGGTGTGCTCCTGCCGGACGACGAGGTCCAGGACCTGTGGCTGGTCGGCGACCGGGTGACCTTCGAACCGGTGCCCGGCGCGGAGACGATCGTCGACGGGGGCTTCGTGCTCCCCGGGCTGACCGACGCCCACTGTCACCTCGGCATCGCCCGGGGCGGTGCCCCGATCACCGCCCTCGACCAGGCCCGCGTGGCGGCCCGGATCGACATCGACGCCGGGGTCCTCGCGATCCGGGACGCCGGCTCGCCGTACCCGTACCCCGAACTCGACGACGACCCGGAGCTGCCGCGACTGGCCCGCGCGGGCCGGCACGTCGCCCCGCCGCGCCGCTACCTGCGCGGCATCGGGATCGAGGTCGACGCCGCGCAGGTGGCCGCCACCGTCGCCGCGCAGGCCGCCGCCGGCAACGGCTGGGTCAAGCTGGTCGGCGACTGGATCGACCGGGACGCCGGCGACCTCGCGCCCGCCTGGGACGCCGACACGATGACCGCCGCCGTCGCCGCCGCGCACGCCGCCGGGGTCCGGGCGGCGGTGCACACCTTCTCCGAGTCCGCCGTCGAGATCATGGTGCGGGCCGGGGTGGACTCCGTCGAGCACGGCACCGGGCTGAGTCTCGACCTGATCGACCTGATGGCCCGGCAGGGCACCGCCCTGGTCCCCACGATGATCAATATCCGGACCTTCGGCGGGATCGCCGAGCAGGCCCGCGCGAAGTTCCCCGGGTACGCCAACCACATGCTCGCCCTGCGCGACCGCTTCCCCGAGGTGGTCCGGGCGGCGTACGAGGCGGGGGTGCCGATCTACGTCGGCACGGACGCCGGCGGCGGCATCGACCACGGGCTGGCCGCCGAGGAGATGCTGCTGCTGCACGAGCGGGCCGGCATGGCGGCGGTGGACGTTCTCGCCGCCGCCTCCTGGCGGGCCCGGGAGTGGCTCGGCTTCCCCGGCCTGGTCGAGGGCGGCCTGGCGGACCTCACGGTCTACCCCACCGACCCGCGCCGCGACCTGCGCGTGGTCCGCACCCCGTCCCGCATCGTCCTGCGCGGCCGGGTCGTCACCTGATCCCACGGCCCGACGGCCGTCGGGCCACGCTCCGCGCCACCCGACGGGCGGCGCACCCGAGGGTCGGGTCAGGAGTGCGGGACGGCGGCGGCCGTGAAGAGCCGGAGAGCCAGCGTGGCCAGCGCGTCGGCGGTCTGCTCGACTGGGGAGCGGGGCAGCACGATGTGGCTGACCACCAGCCGGACGATGGTGTCGGCGGCGAAGGCCAGGGCGGCCGGGTCAGCGGCGGGCAGGTGGCCGCCGGCCCACTCCAGCAGCGCGCCGGTCGACTCGGTGAGCACCAGTCCGGCCCGGGTCGTCAGGTACGGCAGCAGCTCGTCCGACCCGCCCCGGGCGCTGGTCAGGATCGCCTTGATCAGCGGGTTGTCGGCCGCCGCCGCGAGGGTGTGCGCGATCGCCGCGTACGCCGCCGCCCGCAGGTCGTCGCCGTGCTCGTCGAGGCGGGTTCGCACGTCGGCGACGAACCGGTTCACCTCGCGCTGGGCCAGCGCCTCGGCC
>NZ_SMKJ01000447.1:0-3586 GCF_004348615.1 Micromonospora sp. KC207 | reverse complement strand
GACTCATGACCCCATCCTGGGCCGTCACGACGTCTACAGCAGTATTCAACGCTTCTCGATCCTGAACTCGCCCTGTCCGGCGGACTTGCTATGAACCGCTGGCCTCAACTCACCCTGACAGACAGGGTTCCACCAGGTGCGGACTCACGGCGGAGATGGGCTTGAGGCAGAGGAACGGGTTTACGCGCCGTAGCAGGTCACCCGCCCTGTTCCGAACCCGATTCAAGCCAGGCTGCGCCGAGGTCCGTAAGACGCCACCGAGAGCCAGTCCCATGCGTGGCGGCGTTGTCTTCCCGAATCAAGTCCCGCTCTGCGAGCCGACGGAGATCCGCGAGGATGCCGCTCTCGATGTGAGCGCCTCGCCTTCCGAGTTCGAGATCGATCGTCCGCGTATCCCACCGACCGCCACCGTCACGGATGACTTCCAAGGCCAGGCGGGTTGGGATGACGTTCATCTGCATCACCTTAGGCCGGGCAGGTGGCGAGGTGCTGTGGGCCATTCATGGGCCAGTAAGCGTGGCCCACAGCGGTTATGAGCGGGCACGAGGGGCAAGCAGCTCCGCCGCCGGACGCAGGCGTTTCGGACATCACGACCGCTTGAGCACGCTCTTCCAAACTGACGCTCACACTGGGTTACTTGTAGGGGGCGTACTGGACGCTGCGGGACCAACGCCGCCAGAAGGGTAGCGGCAGGCAGCCGGCCGGCGCTTCGCCTCCGATTTCGGTCTCCACGGATCCATCGGCGAGCGTGACCGAGACGGCCGAGCGGCCTGGAGCGAACACCTCCCGGACCCTGCCGGCGACTACCGAGCGTGCGATGTCTTCGAGCAGGGCGACGTCTTCAGGGCCGGCTTCCAGTTCCCATCGGCCGCCGTAGTCCCCGACCCCAAGGATGAGTTCTTCGGAGAAGTCCATCCATCCGAAGGCACGAGCATCGGGGTTACGTGGTGTGACGTCCACCGATATCCCGCCCTCGATGCTGTCGACCTTTACAGTCGCCACCCCTGCCAACTCCTTTGCCAACTGCCTCGCGAAGTGCAGAGTTGGTGTCCGGGGCAGCTGGTTGGTGTCGGGTCCGTCGTGGCCGTGCTCATTCGTCACGGGGTCAGTCTGCCAAGCCGTCAGGGTGAGGCGGACGCTGTGGTTGCCTCGGCCGTTCGTCTCCTCACGCGAGCGGTCCGCATCTGGTCCCCAAGAGGTCGACGGACGGCGGGGGAGTGGTGTGAGATGTCGAGAGGCGTTTCCGCTGCTAGGCCCCCATGTGCCCAGGTCGGCGGGGTGGGCATTTTGATCTCGTAATGCGTAGGTCGCTGCTCCTGGTGGCGTGAGCGGTCGACCCCATAATGTCGCTGGCCGTAGGCTCCCTGCCGTGGAGGAGCGCGAGGTGGTCGTCCGGCTGAGCCATGACGAGGCGCTGGTCCTGTTCCAGTGGCTTAACCGGACTGATGAGCGCACCAGTGACTTTGCAGACCTCGTTGAGGACCAGGCCGAACAGCGCGTGCTGTGGAACCTGACCTGCCTACTCGAACGAGAGTTGCCCGAGCCGGTCTCGTCCGGGTACCGAGAACTGAATGACCAGGCGCGAACGCGGCTTCGCGACCCGACGTGACGTGACGTACAGCCATCTGTACAGCCAAGCCGGCCGACATGCGCGGTCTGAGGCCGACCGAAGGCGACACGGCAGGCAGGTCAGCGACGGTCACCGACGTCGACCGACAGCAGTCTTGATCTTTGCAAGGCAGGGGTAGAAGTCGCGCTTGCGGACTACCCTGCGGGCGGCCTCCGGCCGTCCTCGGGCGGCCGCAGCGCCTCGTGCAGAGTACGTGCAATGACCTTGTCGTGCGGAGCCGGTGAGCATTCGGCCCGCCCAGGTCACGGCCACAGTGGTCGCACTGCCGCTGTCGCCTTCCTAAACCGTACGAGGCTGGACAGCCGCGGCCAGGGGTTGCCGAAAGCTAGGAGACGTCGAAGAGGCGGAGGCCGTCGTACTCGGCGAAGTCGGCGTAGTCCTTGCCGTTGAAGGTCGCCAGTGGTAGCCGGTCGACGAGGCAGCAGGCCGCGATCCAGGAGTCGTTCGTCGGCCGGGGCCGCCCGCGATGCTGCGCCCGCGCCTGGAGGTGCCCCCAGGTCGTCGCCACCGCCTCGTCGAAGGGCAGCAGTACAACGCCGGAGCGCCACTGCGCGAGGTCAGCCAGCTTGCGTGGCCCCCAGCTCCGTAGCGCGGTCCACTTGGTCAGTTCCCCGAGCGTGACGAAGGTGATGCACGGGGTCTTACCGGCCAGGCGGGCGCGGAGCCGGTCGTGCAGCCGACCGCGCAGGATGGCCGACGCGACGTCGGTGTCCAGGACTACCAGGCTCACGCGGCGCCGGCCCGCCGGGATGCGTACAGGTCGGCGAGAAAATCGTCCAGCTCGTCGTCGGACTCGAACAGGTCCGGCCGTGCGAGGTCGTCGACGGAGGCGACCGGGCGGACACCCTGGCGACGCGCGAGCTCCGCCGCCGGTACGTGTTCAGCGGTCGGCCACTCGGGCATACTCTCGGCGTTGCTCGACATCGCGGCTCGCCCCCTCCTGCTCACTGCGGCTCTCATTCTCTCACGCAGAGAGCTTGGCCCCCGTCATCTACGGCGCGGACTATTCACGGATCGGTCTTGGCGACGATGACTGCGGCCGAGCCGGTCGGTGCAGGTCAGAGGCCCGGAGGTGACCCGGCCCGTACTCCATTCCTAAACCGTGTGTCGCAGGTTCGAATCCTGCCGGGGGCACCTCGAAGATCAGCAAAACGCCACCTGAACAGCGGATACGCTCCCGCACCGATCGGTCGGCCTATGCGGCCGGACGCCACCCGAAGCCCGCTGTTTTCAGCCGTCCGTGTGATGATCTTGGCCGTCTCAGGGCTCCCGTTTTCGCAGGTCAAAGCCGCGAACGGCAGCGAGGCCGCAGCGCCCGCCACGGCCTCTCCCACGCTACCGGCAATCATCAGCGCAACGCCGCCTCGATCCGCTCGTTCATCCGGCTACGGTCCCCGTCGAGGCACTTGGCGTACACCTTGAGCAGCACGTCCACCGAGTGACCGGCCCGCTGCGCCACCTCGGGTGCCGGCAGCCCGGCGTTGAGCCAGAGTGACACCCTTGCGTGTCGCAGGTCGTAGGGCCGCCCGGCCAGGGGAGAGGCCACCCGGTCGGGGTCAAATTCAGCGCCCGCGCCCCTTCCCAGACCCGGGAGTACGTCGAGGACGCCACGATGTTGCCCCGGTCGCTACGAAACAGCCGCCCGTCGGTGCCTACCCCGAACCGGTCGACGTGCGCTCGCAGGATCGCCACCAGCTCCGGTGACCGCCGCGTTCGCGTTGCTGCTGGCGTTCCGCCGGCAGCAACTGGCCGAGCGCAACCAGCAGGCGACCGAGTACGACGCTGGGGAGAAGCGCGTCACCGAGTTGTACGTCAAGGCCGCCGACCAGCTCGGCTCGGACAAGGCCCCGGTCCGCCTCGCGGGCCTGTATGCCCTGGAACGCCTCGCCCACGACAACCCCGCCCCGGCAGAGCCTCGTCGAGGTGATCTGCGCCTACCTGCGCATGCCCTACACC
>NZ_SMKJ01000446.1:0-3593 GCF_004348615.1 Micromonospora sp. KC207 | reverse complement strand
ATCGACCAGCATCGCGATCAACTGCTCATCCGTGACCGCACCCACCGGCCCTACGGCCGGCTCCTGCTCCGAGGTGATCTCGGTCGTCATCTGGCGTCTCTCCCTTGATCGGTCGATCAGCCGTTATCTGTACAGTCCCTCGGTTGGCCGGTGTGTCGGTGTGCGGGAAGAGCGAGGCGGTCGGCGGCTCCCCGACACCAGGCGACGTCGACATCCAGACCGCCGTGCAGAGCCAGATCAGCGACGCGCCGGCGAGGACATGGACGGCGCTGATGACCGGAGAGTCCGGCAGCGGCGCGAGCAGCGCCAGGAGCGTGAAGGCGACGCCGTACCCGGCCGCCGCGACTCGGGGGAGCACCCGGGCCCGGAGCATCGACACGGCGAACGTGGCCGTGCCAGCGACGAAGACCACGGCGCTGCCCAGCACGGCTACGCCGGTCGGGCCGTTCAGCACCTCGTCGGCCACGGCCTGGTCGAGGTAATAGAGGACCATGTTGAGTGCGAACGCCACGCCGGCGAACAGGCCGAGGCCGATCATGTTCACGGCGTACGCAACCGCCCCGAACCGCCCCGTGGCGGCCCGCTGGCGCAGGTAGATGGCGGTCAGCGCGGGCCCCCCGAAGGCCGCGCCTACGCCGATGACGAAACTGGTGGCAGCCGTCTCCCCGATGAACGCCTCCACCAGCCCGGGCACGGCGGTGGACAAGCCCAGGAGCACCCCGCAGGCGGCCCCGAAGCGCAGGAGCCAGGACGTCGACATAGACAGAACCTTCCCTTCGTACGCAGATGAGGCGACCGTAGGTTCGTCCGACCACGTCCCGTAAGTGCCGGCCGGCCACACCTCGCGGATCGGTGCACAGCCCACCGCGGGCCGGGTTGGCCGAACGGCACATGCGGAACGGTCAAAGAACCGGCCGACCGTGGTCCGGATTGCGTGGCCGGCCGTAGCCTGCTGTCCAGGAAGCGGTGGAGGGAGTACCGAATGGACCGGCCCCGGCGCCCCGTCCCGTGGGCGGTGGCCGTGGTGTACGGCGCCGTGCTCGCGGGCGGTGTCTACTGGTCCGTGATCGGGGAGGCCGGCGAGCGAGCGGCCCACCTCGCCAGCTTCGTGGCCGTCCTGGCGCTGCTGTTCGGAGTCGAGGCCTTCCACTGGCGCCGCTACCCGGTCACGATGCCACCCGGTCCGGCCGCCGCGCTGCTCGTCGTGCGGTTCGCGCTTTACGTCGCGGCGGCGCTGCTCGACGGCTCGGGCACCTCGCGGGCGCTGTTCGTCCTGCTGCCGTTCGTGGCGTACTTCGCCTTCGGCCGCGCGGTGAGCGTCGCGCTGGCCGGCGTCTGTCTCGCGCTGATCGCCGTCGCCTTCACGGTGTCCACACCCGACTGGTACCGCGACGCGGAGTACGTCTCGGACCTGCTCATGTTCTCCATCGGCTCGGTGCTCGCGATCTGCATGGCGGCGGTGGCCATCGCCGAACGGGACGCCCGTGCCCGCCTCGAACGCACACTGAACCGGATCGCGGAACTCTCCGCGGCGACGGAACGCAACCGGGTGGCCCGGGACATCCACGACAGCCTCGGCCACGACCTCACCGCGATCGCCATCCAGCTGGAGAAGGTGTCGGCTTTCCGTGACCGAGACCCTGCGCTGGCAGCGCAGGCGCTGCACGACGCCCGCGCTTCGGCCAGAAACGCCCTGACCGAGGTACGCCGGTCGGTACACGCGCTGCGCGACGGAACGCCACCGCTCTCGCTGCCCAGCGCCCTTACCGATCTGGCGCGCGGCGCCGATGGCGGAGAGCCGGCGGTCACCGTCACCGTCACCGGCGAGCCGAGCAGGTACGGACCCGCCTCGCTCGCCGCGCTCTACCGCGCCGCCCAGGAGGGCGTGACCAACGCCCGACGCCACGCCCGGGCGGCGACGGTGACCGTCTCGGCCGTGTTCGACGAGGCGGGCGCGCGGCTCACCGTGGCCGACGATGGCTGTGGCTTCCCGGCCGCCCAGGTCGGGTCCACCGTAGAGGGTTTCGGCCTGGTCGGCATGCGCGAACGGGTGCAGCTGCTCGGCGGGCAGATCAGCATCGACAGCCGGCCGGGTGCCGGTACCGTAATCACCGTGACCATCCCGCGCACGACCGCCGCGTCCGTCGCCCCGAGGTCGGCGTGACCGAGAGCGACCCGGTGCGCGTGCTGGTCGTCGACGACCAGCAGTTGGTCCGGGAGGGCATCGCGGCGCTGCTGGACATCCAGCCGGGCGTCACGGTGGTCGGCACCGCGCCGGACGGCAAGGCCGCCGTCAACGCGGCGATCGAACTGCAGCCGCACGTGGTGCTCATGGACCTCCGGATGCCGGAGATGGATGGGGTCGAGGCCACCGCGATCCTGCACCGGCGGGCACCGCAGATCCGCGTGGTCATGCTGACCACGTTCGACGACGAGGAGTACGTTGTCCGAGCGCTGCACGCGGGTGCCGCAGGCTACCTGCTCAAGGACCTGCCCGCAGCCGACCTCGCTCAGGCGGTGCGGCTAGCCAACGCTGGCGTCGCGCAGCTCGACTGCTCCATCACCGACAGACTGGCCGCCGCCCTGGCCAGTGACAGAGCCCGGTTCGTCGCGCCGCCACCCGCACCACGCCCAGATCAGGTGTTGACCGCGCGAGAGATCGACATCCTCGGCCTCATCGCGACCGGCTCGACCAACCGGGAGATAGCTAGCCGGCTGTTCCTGAGCGAGGGCACGGTGAAGAACCACATCTCCCGCATCCTCGGCCGTCTGCGCCTCCGCGACCGCACCCAGGCCGCCCTCTACGCCCGCGACCACGGGCTACTACCGGACCGCTGAACGGAGTGTGGCCCCGCACCGGCATCGGCGCGGCGGGATGTGCCCGCGGAGTACCCGCCGTGGCAGAGCTTGTATCGGTGGTTTCGGCGCTGGCAGCGTGACGGCGTCTGGGCCCGGCTTTTCGCCTCGTTGCAGGCCCGGGCGGACGAGGCTGGGGTGATCGGCTGGACGGTGAGCGTGGACTCGACCATCAGCCGCGCGCCCATCAGCACGCGGCGGAAGCCCGCCGTGACGGCGAGGCGCAGAAGCACATCTCAACGATCTCCGCCTTGAACTCCGGCGTGAATGCCCGGCCGGCGTGGCTTCCTCCCCATGCCTTCCATGATGAACATCCTCCCGAGGAGCCCACAGCCCTTCTGAGCTGGAATGTCCGTCAAAACGGGTCAGGCCCATTCTTGCTAACTTTGGTCTTAGTCGGATTCAATCTAACTGAGGAAGACTTCGCCGTTCCGCGAGGTAAAGTCTGGATATCGTGCTCCGGCGGCTCGTCTGTGTTGCATCGCCTTCACATGTCGGCACCTGTGGCTATCTTCTGCGCATGACCGCAGGGTCATTGCGTTCTGCGGTAACTGCTGGTCACGGCGGTGATGAGGTCGTGGGGGCGGCGGTTGGCCTGGCGGGTGGCGCGCAGGGGCATTGCATAGTTGGGTGCCGGGTCGTTGACCAGGGATTTCGGAGCGTGGACGGCGTCGGTGGAGGCGTAAGAAGCGGGCGAGGCCATATCGGTGATCATGGAGTTGCGACGCTTCATGACT
>NZ_SMKJ01000445.1:0-3637 GCF_004348615.1 Micromonospora sp. KC207 | reverse complement strand
GACCACCTCCTCCTGGAACGGCGGGTTCCAGGGCGAGATCGACGTGACCGCCGGATCGTCGGCCATCAAGGGCTGGACGGTGACCTGGACGTGGGCCAACGGCCAGCAGATCAGCTCGTACTGGAGCTCGACGGTCACCAGCAGCGGGTCGACGGTGACCGCCCGCAACGCCCCGTACAACGGGTCCCTGGCCGCCAGGGGCAAGACGTCGTTCGGGTTCGTCGCCTCCTCGACCGGCGCCAACACCGCGCCGACGCCGACCTGCACGCCGACGCTCTGACGGCCGGCAGCACCGCGCCCGCCCGACAGGCCCGCAACACCGCGCCCGCCTGACGCGGCAGCGCGTCAAGAAGGGCCCCCTGTACAACGTCATGCGTTGACAGGGGGCCCTTCCTTGCGTCAGGACGTCACGGCAGGTAGGTGACGATGTCGGCGATCGCGCGACGGCGGCCCGTGTAGAACGGGATCTCCTCCCGGACGTGCCGGCGGGCCCCCGACGCCCGCAGGTCACGCATCAGGTCCACGATCCTGTGCAGCTCGTCGGCCTCGAAGGCGAGCATCCACTCGTAGTCGCCGAGGGCGAACGAGGCGACGGTGTTGGCCCGCACGTCCGGGTACCCCCGAGCCATCTTCCCGTGCTCGGCCAGCAGCTCGCGCCGCTCCGCGTCCGGCAGCAGGTACCACTCGTAGGAGCGGACGAACGGGTAGACGCAGAGGTACGCCCGGGCCTGCTCGCCGGCCAGGAACGCCGGGATGTGGCTCTTGTTGAACTCCGCCGGGCGGTGCAGCGCCAACTGCGACCACACCGGGGTCATCGCCCGGCCCAGGGTGGTCCGGCGGAACCGCAGGTACGCGTCCTGGAGCGCGTCGCTGGTCGAGGCGTGCCACCAGATCATCAGGTCGGCGTCGGCGCGCAGCCCGGCGACGTCGTACGTGCCACGCACCGTCACGTCCTTGCCGGCCAGCTCCGCGAAGAGCCCCTCGACCTCGCCGATGACGTTCTCGCGCAGCGACGGCAGCGGGCTGGTCGCCCGGTACACCGACCACATCGTGTAGCGGATGCTCTCGTTCAGCTCCCGCAGCCGCGCCGCGTTGGTCTGCTCGGTCATGCCGATCCTCCCAGTGCCTTGATGATCTCCTCGGCCGCCGTCTCGCCGGAGCGGACGCAGACCGGAATGCCGACGCCGTCGTAGCCGGCGCCGGCCAGGACCAGCGTGGGGTGCGTACCGCGCACCGCCGACCGCACGGCGGCCACCCGGTCGAGGTGCCCCGGGGCGTACTGCGGCAGCGCCCCGCCCCATCGCTGCACGTGGCTGGCCACCGGCGCGGGCAGTGGCGTGCCGAGCACCTTCGACAGTTCCCGGTGCACCACCTCCACCAGGTCGTCCCCGGTGACCTGAAGGGACGCCTCCTCGCCGTACCGGCCCACGGAGGCGCGGACCAGGGCCAGCCCGTCCGGCCGGGCCAGGTGCCCCCACTTGGTGGTGAGGAACGTCGACGCCTTGATCAGCAGCTCCTCGGTCGCCGGCACCAGGAACCCGGACAGCGCTGGCAGCTCCGGGCGGGGCAGCGCGAGGGTGATCAGCGCGACGCTGGCATAGTCCAGCGCGCCGACCGTCGTGGCGACCCAGGGGGCGAGGTCGGCGACGCCGGCCAGCAGGCGGGCTGCCGGGCGGGCCGGCACGGCCAGCAGCACGGCGTCCGCGTCGACCAGCTCCGGGTCACGGGTGGGGCCGACGGTCAGCCGCCAGCCGGTCGCCGTCGGCGTCAACTCCCGCACGGCCGCGTCCCGGCGGATCGTCGCCCCGCCGGCCGTGGCGGCGGCCTCGACCAGCCGGCTCAGCCCGCCGACCAGGGTGCCGAAGACCGGCTCGCCAGGGGCGCGCGGCGCGGCGGCCTGCGCCGCGCGGACCGCGCCGAGGAGAGTGTGCTCCACCCGCGCCGCGCGGGCCAGCGCCGGCATCGTGGTGGCCAGGGACAGGTCGTCGGCCCGGCCGGCGTAGACGCCGCCGAGCATGGGGTCCACCAGCCGGTCGGTCACCGCGTCGCCGAACCGGGCCCGGACCAGCGCCCCGACCGGAACGTCCGCGTCGGGGGCCAACAGCGGCCGGCCGCCGTCGCGGTCGGCGTCCGCGGCGGGCTCGGCCACCGCCGCCACCTTCGCCAGATCCCCGGGCACGCCCACCAGCGTCCCGCCCGGGATGGGGCGCAGCCCCCCGTCGACGGCCAGGGCGGCCTGCCCGACGCTCGGGTGCGCGAGGTCGCCGGCCAGGCCGAGCCGGCGGACCAGGGTCACCGCGGCCGACTCGCCGCCGGCCGGGTCCCGCATCAGGAACGACTCGGCGCCGAACTCCACCGGCCCGCCGGCCAGCTCGCCGGTACGCAGCTTCCCGCCGAGCGCGCCGGACTGCTCGTACACGGTGACCTCGGTGCCGGCGGGGGCCCGGTCGGCCAGCCGGACGGCTGCGGCCAGCCCGGTGATCCCGCCTCCGACGATCGCCACCCGCCACCGCTGCCGCACGCTCACCCCGCTACTCGCCCGGACGCGCGGACACCTCGTGCACCAGCGCGACCACCCGGGTCAGCACATCCGGATCGGTCTCTGGCAGGACGCCGTGACCGAGGTTGAACACGTGGCCGGGGGTCGCCCGACCCTCGGCGAGGATCCGCCGCACCTCGGCCTCGACCACCGGCCACGGGGCGAACAGCACGCACGGGTCGAGGTTGCCCTGCACCGCCTTATCGGCACCGATCCGGCGGGACGCGACGTCCAGCGGCGTACGCCAGTCCACGCCGACCACGTCCGCGCCGGCCTCGCCCATGGCGGGCAGCAGTTCGGCCGTGCCCACCCCGAAGTGGATCCGGGGCACCCCCGCGTCGGCCAGTCCGGCCAGCACCCGCGCCGAGTGCGGCAGCACGTAGCGCCGATAGTCTGCCTCGGACAGCGCCCCGGCCCACGAGTCGAACAGCTGCACCGCCGACACCCCGGCGTCGACCTGCACCCGCAGGAACGCGAGCGTCACCTCGGCCAGTCGGGCGCACAGGGCGTGCCACAGCTCCGGCTCGCCGTACATCAGGGCCTTGGTCTTCGCGTGGGTCCGCGACGGCCCGCCCTCGACCAGGTAGCTGGCCAGCGTGAACGGCGCGCCGGCGAAGCCGATCAGCGGGGTGTCGCCCAGCTCGGCGACGAGCAGCCGCACCGCCTCGTCGACGCAGGAGACGTCGTCGCGGGTGATCGGCCGGATCCGCTCGACGTCGGCGGCGGTGCGCACCGGCTCGGCCACCACCGGCCCGGTGCCCGCGACGATGTCCAGGTCCACCCCGGCGGCGGCCACCGGCACCACGATGTCGCTGAACAGGATCGCCGCGTCGACGCCGTGCCGGCGTACCGGCTGGAGGGTGATCTCGGCGACCAGCTCGGGTCGGCGGCAGGACTCCAGCATCCCCACGTTCTTGCGGATCTCGCGATACTCCGGCAGGGAGCGGCCGGCCTGGCGCATGAACCAGACCGGGGCGTGCGGGCCGGGCTCGCGCCAGCACGCCCGGACGAACAGCGACCCACCCGTCCCGCTGCGGCCTGCTTCTCCGTCTCGGGCGGCGGTGCCCGTCGTCTCGGTGCTCATCGCGGCTATCGTGC
>NZ_SMKJ01000444.1:0-3656 GCF_004348615.1 Micromonospora sp. KC207 | reverse complement strand
CTGTTGGAGGCGTCCTGGGAGGCGCTGGAGCGGTCCGGGATCGACCCGCACAGCCTGCGCGGCTCGCGGACCGGGGTGTACGTCGGCGCGGCCCACCAGGGGTACGCGGCCGACGCCGGCCAGGTGCCCGAGGGCTCGGAGGGCTTCCGGCTGACCGGCAGCGCCGACGCCGTTCTGTCCGGACGGATCTCGTACCTGTTCGGGCTGGAGGGTCCGGCGCTGACCGTCGAGACGGCCTGCTCGTCTTCCCTGGTGGCGGTGCACCTCGCGGTGCAGGCGCTGCGCCGGGGCGAGTGCGGGCTCGCGCTGGCCGGCGGGGTCGCGGTGATGTCGGACCCGGCGGCGTTCGTGGAGTTCTCCCGGCAGCGGGGCCTCGCGGCGGACGGGCGCTGCCGGGCGTTCGGGGCGGGCGCGGACGGCACCGGATGGGCGGAGGGCGTCGGCGTCCTGGTCCTGCAACGGCTCTGCGACGCGGTCCGCGACGGCCGCTGGGTGCTGGGCGTGATCCGGGGCTCGGCCGTCAACCAGGACGGGGCCAGCAACGGGCTGACCGCCCCGAGCGGCCCCGCCCAGCAGCGCGTCATCCGGCAGGCGCTGACCGACGCCCGGCTCGGCGCCGACCAGATCGACGCGGTCGAGGCGCACGGCACCGGCACCCGGCTCGGCGACCCGATCGAGGCGCAGGCGCTGATCGCCGCCTACGGCGCCGGCCGGGCCCCGGGCCGGCCACTCTGGCTCGGTTCTCTGAAGTCGAACATCGGGCACGCCCAGGCGGCGGCCGGCGTCGGCGGCCTGATCAAGATGCTCCTGGCGATGCGGGCCGGTACGCTCCCGCCCACCCTGCACGCCGACGTCCCGACCCCGCTGGTCGACTGGTCCGCCGGTGTTGTCCGGCTGCTGACCGGGGCGGTGCCCTGGCCGGCGGCGCCCGGGGCGCCCCGCAGGGCCGGGATCTCCGCCTTCGGGGTGAGCGGCACCAACGCGCATGTGATCGTCGAGCAGTCGCCGGTGACCCCGGCCAACCCGGAGCCCCCCACGAGGATCCTGCCGCTGGTGCCGTGGGTGCTCTCCGGCCGGACCGACGCGGCGCTGCGCGCCCAGGCGGGCCGGCTGCGCGCGCACCTGGCCGCGCGCCGCGACGCCGACCCGCTCGACGTGGGGTTCTCCCTGGCCACCACCCGGGCCGCGCTGGAGCACCGGGCGGTGCTGGTGGCCGCCGACTACGACGGCCTGCTCCGCGCCGTCGACGCGCTGGCCGACGGCGAGCCGGCGGCGGGCGTGGTCCGGGGCACGGTACGGCGCGACCGCGCGACCGCGTTCCTCTTCGCCGGGCAGGGCGGCCAGCACGTCGGGATGGCGCGTGAGCTGTACGAGGCGTTCCCCGCCTTCGCCGACGCCCTCGACCAGCTCGCCGTACGGCTGGACCGGCACCTCGACCGTCCGCTGCTGCGGGTGCTCTTCTCCGAGCCGGGATCCGACGACGCCAGGCTGCTCGACGGCACCCGGTACGCGCAGGCCGCCCTCTTCGCCGTCGAGGTGGCGCTGTTCCGGCTGGTCCACGGCTGGGGGCTCCGGCCCGACGTGCTGCTCGGCCACTCGGTGGGCGAACTGGCCGCCGCGCACGTGGCCGGCGTGCTCGACGCCGACGACGCGTGCGCGCTGGTCGCGGCGCGCGGACGGCTGATGGGCGAGCTGACGCCGGGCGGCGCGATGGTGGCGGTCCGGGCCAGCGAGGAGGAGATAGCGCGGCTGCTCGACGGGGACCGGGTCGCGGTGGGGGCGGTCAACGGCCCACGCTCGGTCGTGGTGTCCGGCGACGAGGAGGCGGTGCTCGCCGTGGCCGCCCGGTGTGCCGCTCTCGGCCACCGGACGAGACGCCTGAACGTCAGCCACGCGTTCCACTCCCCGCACATGGACCCGATGCTGGAGCCGTTCCGGCGGGTGGCGCGGGGCCTCACGTACCACGCGCCGACGATCCCCGTGGTGTCGAACGTGACGGGTCGGCTCGCCACCGCCGAGGAGCTGTGCGACCCCGGGTACTGGGTCCGGCACGTCCGCCAGCCCGTCCGGTTCCGGGACGGGGTGCGGGCCGCCCGCGACCGGGGGGTCACCGCGTTCGTCGGGCTCGGCCCGGACGGGGTGCTGTGCGCGCTGGCCGAGGAGTGCCTCGGGTCCACCGAGGACGTCCTGCTGCTGCCGGTCCTGCGCCCCGGCCGGCCGGAGCCCGCCACCCTGCTGGCCGCCCTGGCCGGGGCGTACGCGAGCGGCGCGAATCTGGACTGGTCCCGGGTGTTCGCGGGCACCGGCGCGCGCCGGGTGGAGCTGCCCACCTACGCCTTTCAGCACCGGCGCTACTGGCTGGCGCCGGGCCCGCCGTCAGCCCGCCCCGCCGACGCCTGGCGGTACCGGATCGCCTGGCGGCCCCTGCCGACCGGGCCCGGGACGGCGGCCGGGCCCGGGACCGGGAGCAGGACGGCGACCGGGACCGGGGCGGAAAGTGGCACCGGGGCCCTGCCGGCGGGCGGGTCGTGGCTCCTGGTGGTGTCCGCCCACGGCGGCGTCCCGTCGCTCGCCGACGCCGCCGAGCGGGCCCTGCGCCGAGGCGGCGTCACGGTCACCCGGCTGACGGTGGACGCCGCCGACGCCGGCCGGGCCACCCTCGCCACCCGGCTGGCCGGGGCCGGCGTCGACGGGGACGGCGGACCGGACGGGGTGCTCTCCCTGCTGGGCCTCGACGAGCGGGCGCACCCCCGGTCTGGCCAGGTGCCCGGCGGGGTGCTGGCGACCCTGTCGCTCGCCCAGGCCCTGACCGACCTGCGGACCCCCGCGCGGTTGTGGTGCGTGACCCGGGGGGCGGTGGCCGTGACGCCCGGCGAGTCCCCGTCCGTCGCCGGGGCCCAGGTGTGGGGCCTCGGCCGGGTGGCCGCGCTCGAACTTCCCCGGCCCTGGGGCGGCCTGGTGGACCTGCCGCCCGGCCCGGACGACCGGGACTGGGACGTGCTCCGGCACGCGCTGCACGGCCCGGAGGACCAGGTCGCGGTCCGGGCCGCGGTCGGGTACGCCCGCCGGCTCGTCCCCGCGCCCGCGCCCCGGGCCGAGCGGACCTGGCGCCCGCGCGGCACGGTCCTGGTGACCGGCGGCACGGGCGCGCTGGGCGCGCACACGGCCCGCTGGCTGGCGCGCAACGGCGCCGCGCACCTCGTCCTCACCAGCCGCCGGGGCGGGCAGGCCCCCGGGCTCGCCGCCCTGCGAGCGGAACTGGTCGCGCTCGGGGCCGAGGTGACCGTGGCCGCCTGCGACGTCGCCGACCGGGCGGCCGTGGCCGGCCTGCTCGCCGGGATCCCGGCCGACGCGCCGCTCACCGCCGTGTTCCACGCGGCGGGCGTGCCCCAGGTGTCGGCGCTTCGCGAGACCTCCCCGGAGCTGTTCGCGCAGGTCTGCGCGGGGAAGGTCGCCGGGGCGGTCAACCTGCACGAACTGACCGGCGAGCTGGACGCCTTCGTCACCTTCGCCTCCGCCGCCGGGGTGTGGGGCAGCGGCGGGCAGTGCGCGTACGCGGCGGCCAACGCTGCCCTCGACGCGCTCGCCGAGCGCCGCCGCGCCGCCGGACTGCCCGCGACCTCCGTCGCCTGGGGGGTCTGGGGCGGGCCCGGCAT
>NZ_SMKJ01000443.1:0-3719 GCF_004348615.1 Micromonospora sp. KC207 | reverse complement strand
GTGCGGCGCTGCCGTTCGCCGCGGCGGCGGTGCCGGTGCTGCTCGCCGCCGCCGGCACGCCGTGGCCGGTGGTGCCGGGGGTCCTGCTGCTGACCGGGGCGGCCGCCCTGCTGGTCGCGGCTCTGGCCCGGCCCCGGCCGCTGCTCGTCGGAGTCACCGTGCCGGTGGGACTGGTGGCCACGGTGGCGGGGCTGGGCGGGCTGCTCGCCACCCGGGCCGGCACCCTCGTCGGTCTCGGGGCGCTGGTGGTGACCGGCGTGGTGGCCGCCGTCGCCGGCCGGACGGGTGTGGCCCGGCTGGGCGGCGTACTGGTGGCGGTCGGGGCGGCGACCGGGTTCGCGGTCACCGCCGCGCTGGCGGCGAGCCTGCCCCTGCGTACGGCCTCCTTCGTCGTCCTGGCGGTGGCGGTGCTGGTGCTGGCCGTCGCCGCCCTCCCGTCCGGCCGCGACCCGATCCGGGGCCGGGCGCTCGACATCGCCGCCCAGGCCGTGGCCCTGCTCGCGGTCCTGCTGGCCGGCGGGTCACCCCGGTACGCCGCTGCGGTCTGCGTGCTCTGGGGGGCCGCCGTGGGGCTGCGGCTGCTGCGGCGGGGTGAGCCGCTCGGGTGGCGCTGGGCGTTCGCGGGCGTCGCCGGGGGCAGCGAACTGCTCGGCGCCTGGCTGCTGCTGGGTGCCGGCGGGGTGGTGCTGCTGGAGGCGTACACGCTGCCGGCGGCGGGCCTGGCCCTGGCCGCCGGCGCGGTGGCGCTGCGCACCCGGCCGGGCCTGAACAGCTGGCTCGCGCTCGGCCCGGGGCTGGCCGCCGGGCTGCTGCCCAGCGAGGTGTCGGTGCTGTTCGCGCCCGACCCCCAGCCCTGGCGGCGGCTGTTGCTCGGGGCCGGCGCATTGGTCGTGGTGCTGGCCGGCGCGGCCCGCCGCTGGCAGGCCCCGGTGCTGCTCGGCGGGGTCACCCTGATCCTGCTCGCGCTGCACGAGCTGGTCCGCAGTTGGGACCTGCTGCCCCGGTGGATCTTCCTGGCGGCTGGGGGCCTGGCCCTGATCGGCCTGGCCGCGACGTACGAGCGGCGTCGTCGCGACCTGGCCCGGTTCCGGACGGCGGTGGGGCGGATGGGCTGACCGCGTCGGGGCCGGTGGGGCGAGGTAGGGAGCGCCCCACCTCGGATGCTGCTGCTGTCCGGGTTACCCACGGCTACTGTTGTCTGGAGACTCGACATCAGGACACGCCGTCCGGCGTGGCCCGGACGCCGAGAAGCGGAGCTCAGATGGTGCTTGCAGCGACAGCGGACCCGCCGGCCCGGCGGGGCAGCGACTACGCACGACTGGCCCGGCGGATCGGCGAGGCGGGCCTGCTCGACCGCCGGCCCGCCACGTACGCGGCCCGGATCGCGCTGACCCTGGCGGCCTTCGTCGCCGGCTGGGTGGCCGTGCCACTGGTCGGCGACTCGTGGTGGCAGCTACTGGTGGCGACCGGCCTGGCCGTGGCCACCACCCAGGTGGCGTTCCTCGGGCACGACGCCGGCCACCGACAGATGTTCCGCCGCCGCGGCGCGAGCGAGGTGGCCGGGCTGCTCGCCGGCAACCTGGCGGTCGGGCTCAGCTACGGCTGGTGGGTCGACAAGCACAACCGTCACCACGCCAACCCCAACCACCACGACGAGGACCCGGACGTCGGGGCCGGTGCGCTGGTCTGGTCGTACGAGCAGGCCGCCGCGACCCGGGGGCTCGGCCGCTGGCTGGCCCGGCGGCAGGCGTGGCTGTTCTTCCCGATGCTGCTGCTGGAGGGCATGGCCCTGCACGTGGCGAGCGTGCGGGCGCTGTTCGGGCGGGCCCCGGACGGCCGGTACGCCACCCCCATGCGGCACCGGGCCGTCGAGGGGCTGCTGCTCGCGCTGCACGCGGTCGGCTACCTCGGCCTGCTGTTCGCGGTGCTCCCGCCGGTCAAGGCGCTGGTGTTCGTCGCCGTGCACCAGGGGTTGTGGGGGCTCTACATGGGCTGCGCGTTCGCCCCGAACCACAAGGGCATGCCGATGCCGACCGCCGACGAGGACCTCGACTTCCTGCGTAAGCAGGTGCTCACCTCCCGCAACGTGCGGGGCGGCTGGTTCGTCGACGTCGCGCTGGGCGGGCTGAACTACCAGATCGAGCACCACCTGTTCCCGAACATGCCCCGGGGGAACCTGCGCCGGGCCCAGCCGATCGTGCGGGCGTACTGCGCCGAGCAGGGGGTGCCGTACGCGGAGGCCGGGCTGGTCGAGTCGTACCGGCAGGCGCTCGCCCACCTGCACGAGGTGGGCCGGCCGCTGCGCGGCTGAGCCCGTACCGCCGTAGGCGCAGGTCGACCGGGGTGCGCGAGGTGGTGGCAGAGCCGCCCGGGCACCCCTGGCGGTAGGGTCTGGCCATGGCAGACGTGCTCACCGCGGAGGCGGTGCGAAACCGGCCGGGTGGGCTGGCGGGCCGGACCCTCACCTTCCGCTGCGTCACCCACTCGGCCGGCGGGGTCACCCACCGGGACCTGGAGTTGGCGCGGCGGATCGACGACATCGTCCGGAGTGCCCGATGAGATTCGAGATCAGCAAGGTGCTCGACGCCATCGAGGGGCGGGTCTGCACCGACCCGTCGCTGGCCCGGGCCGTTATCGACCTGGCCGAGGTGATCCGGTACCAGGACCTCGACGGCGGCCGGCCGGCCAACCTGCTCCGGCTCGGCATGGTGATCGACGCGCTCGCCCGCGACCTGGCGGAGGACAACGTCCCGGTGTACGCGATCGTGCACCGGGCCCTGCTCTCCGACGCCGACCTCACCTCCAACGAGCGGATGGTGGTCCGCCGCTGGGCCGACGACGGCCTGGTGGAGGTGCTCGACAACCCGGGCGACCGGATGCTGGAGGTCGCCGACCTGCTCGGGTTGCCGGTGCTCAGCCGGGCCCGCTTCGACGGCCTGCGCGGCCGGTTCCCGTGGACCGTCGAGCAACCCGGCCGGGTGCTCGCCCCGGTGCCCGGCGCGGGCGGCCCGGTGTTCATCGCCCACGTCGGCGGCGGCAACGTGCCGGTGGCCGGCGCGCCCTCGGCGACCGGGGTGAAGCTGCTCGCCCGGCAGTGGCGCTGCCCCGAGCAGGGCTGTGCCCTGTTCGGCGGCGGCGGGGGCGGGGGCGCGTTCGCTGACCTGGCCCGGGTGGAACGCGCCCCGGCAGGGCAGCCGCCACCCACCCTGCGCGGCGGCGTGCCGACCTGTCCCCGGCACGGCACCCGCCTCGGCGACGCCGGGCCCCGGCCGCGTACGGAGGTGCTGGCCGTGCGCATCGGCGGGCTGGTCCGCCGCCGGTTCGTGCTCACCGAGGGCCAGCCGGTGCTGGTGGGGCGCGCGCCGGAGCAGCAGGGCGGGATCGTGCTCGGGCAGTGGCTCAACGACGAGGCGCGGCGTTGGATCAGCCGCGGCCACGTCCGCTTCGAATGCCGTGTCGGTGAGGTGATCGTGACCGACGTGAGCACCAACGGGTCGGGGATCCGCCCCGGTGGCTCGATGGCGGAACCGGACCGGATCGCGCTCAAGCCGCAGCAGTCCCGGGTGCTCGCCCCCGGTGACCTGGTCGAGCTGTACCCGGGGGTGCAGATCGGCCGCGCCGACGAGCTGCCGTCGGGCGCGGCGTTCACCCCCAA
Organism: Micromonospora sp. KC207; assembly: GCF_004348615.1. Classification (NCBI taxonomy): domain Bacteria; kingdom Bacillati; phylum Actinomycetota; class Actinomycetes; order Micromonosporales; family Micromonosporaceae; genus Micromonospora; species Micromonospora sp. KC207. The sequence continues at coordinate 64 of NZ_SMKJ01000443.1, read as the reverse complement.
CTCGGTGATGGCCGAGGCCCCGACCATGGCGATGCGCCTGCCCCGGCCCTGAGCCGGGTGCGAC
>NZ_SMKJ01000442.1:0-3746 GCF_004348615.1 Micromonospora sp. KC207 | reverse complement strand
GCCACCGGCCGTGCCGCCGATCCGTTCGGGGTCGGGAGGTTACGCAGCCACCCGGAGCGGGTACGGATCAGGTCAGCGAGGGAGTTCCGGCGGCGTCCGAGGCGCGCGCCGCTGGCGATGGTGGTGGATGACCGTTCGGACGAGGGGGTAACGTCCGAACGGTCGGCCACCGCGTCGGGCTCGGGCTTGTCGTCGAGGGTGTCGTCGTCACGCATCCGACGAGGCTATGCAGGTCATATCCGGATAACCCAGGCTCATCGGGTGGCCCTCGCCACACTGGCAGGTCACGAGTCCGGACGCCCGGGCACCGGTAGCCCCGAGTCGGCAGGGACGGGGCGAGTCCGGCGAACCTCCGGTACGGGCCGGCTGGCACCCGGCAGGGCGATGACCGCCCGGAACATCGGGCGATCCCACCCGGATGCCCCCCTCCACCGATCGGCCGACCCCGCACCACCGTTCGGCCCAGCACAGGGGGCCACCCGACGAAACGGGGCCGTTGCCTGATTGTGATCATGGATCTCACGCCGGAACGTCGGCGCAGGAATGCACGAGGATGGCGGGTACGTTTCCCCGAACCGGGAGCCGTGCGCGACACGGCCCCGTACGCGCCATCCCAGGGAGGTCCGCACCGGTGCTCGACCCACACGAGCTCTACGAGCTTTCCGACGATCTACCCGAACTCGGACAGCCGGTCCTGATCCAGGCTCTCACCGGCTTCGTCGATGCCGGAAACGCCACCCGGCTGGCCCGGGAGCAGCTACTCACCTCCCTCGACGCCCGCCCGGTCGCCAGTTTCGACGTCGACCAGCTCTACGACTACCGGTCCCGGCGTCCCCCGATGACCTTCGTCGAGGACCACTGGGAGGAGTACGACGCCCCGACGCTGAGGGTGCACCTGCTGAACGACGACGACGAGACCCCGTTCCTGCTGCTCACCGGCCCCGAGCCGGACCTACAGTGGGAGCGGTTCGTGGCCGCCGTCGCGGGGCTGGCCGCCCGGCTCGACGTCCGGCTCACGGTCGGCCTCAACTCGATCCCGATGGCGGTGCCGCACACCCGTCCGACCGGGGTGACCGCGCACGCCACCCGCCGCGAGCTGATCTCCGGGTACGAGCCTTGGCTGCAACGCGTCCAGGTCCCCGGCAGTGTGGGGCACCTGCTGGAGTACCGCCTCGGCGAACAGGGCCGCGACGCGCTCGGCTTCGCCGTCCACGTGCCGCACTACGTGGCCCAGGCCGAGTACCCGGCCGCCGCCGAGGTGCTGCTCGCCTCGGTGTCGCGCAGCACCGGCCTGCTGCTGCCCCGCGACGGCCTGCGCTCGGCCGCCGAGGTGGTGCGGGTGGAGATCGACCGGCAGGTCGCCCAGACCGAGGACGCCGCCGCCCTGGTAGCGGCGCTGGAGGAGCAGTACGACGCGTTCGCCCGGGGGCGGGGCGAGAAGAACCTGCTGGCCGCCGAGGTCGGCCCGCTACCGACCGCCGACGAGCTGGGCGCGGAGCTGGAGCGGTTCCTGGCCGAGCAGGGCCGGCCGGGCGACACCCCGGGGAGCTGACCCGGCGGCCGGGGCGGGGATGCGGCAGGCTAGGAGCATGCGCCTGGCGACGTGGAACGTGAACTCGGTGAAGGCCCGCCTGCCCCGCCTGCTCGACTGGCTGGCCACCACCGGCCCCGACGTCGTCTGCCTCCAGGAGACGAAGTGCCCCGACGGGGCGTTCCCGGTGGCCGAGGTCGGCGAGCTGGGCTACACCGTCGCCAGCCACAGCGACGGCCGGTGGAACGGGGTGGCGATCCTGTCCCGGGCCGGGCTGGCCGACGTGACGGTCGGCTTTCCCGGCGAACCGGGCTTCCCGGAGCCGGAGGCCCGGGCCATCTCGGCCACGTGCGCCGGGCTGCGGGTCTGGTCGGTGTACGTGCCCAACGGCCGCGCCCCGGGCGACCCGCACTACGCGTACAAGCTGGCCTGGTTCGCCGCCCTGCGCGACGCGCTGGAGCAGGAGCTGACCGGCGGGCTGCCGCTGGCCGTCTGCGGCGACTTCAACGTCGCCCCGACCGACGCCGACGTGTGGGACCCGGCCCTGTTCGCCATGTCCACCCACGTGACGCCGGCGGAGCGGGACGCCCTCGCGGCCTTGCGCGACCTGGAGCTGAGCGACGTGGTGCCCACCCCGATGAAGGGGCCACACCCGTACACGTACTGGGACTACCGGGCCGGGATGTTCCACCAGAACAAGGGCATGCGGATCGACCTGGTGTACGCGTCCGCGCCGTTCGCCCGCGCGGTCCGCGCCGCGTACGTGGATCGGGAGGCCCGCAAGGGCAAGGCCCCCTCCGACCACGCCCCGGTCGTGGTGGACGCCGACCTGACCCCGGCCGTGGAGACGTTCTGAGTAGGGTGGGGCCATGGCAGTCGTGAAGATCAACGCGATCGACGTTCCCGAGGGCGCGGGCGAGGAACTGGAGCGGCGGTTCGCCGCCCGGGCCGGCGCGGTGGAGGGCTCTCCCGGGTTCCTCGGGTTCGAGCTGCTGCGCCCGGTCGGCGGCGAGAAGCGCTACTTCGTCTACACCCGGTGGGAGTCGGAGGAGGCGTACCAGGCGTGGGCGGCCGGGCCGTCCCGGGCCGCGCACGCCGGTGGCGAGCAGCGACGCCAGGTCGCCTCCGGCGCGACCCTGCTGGAGTTCGAGGTGGTCCAGCAGGTGCCGGCCCCTGGTGACCAACGGCCCTGAGCCGCGCGGGCGGCCACGCCCTCGGGCCGACCCCTGACCCGCGACCCTCCTGGTCACGCCGGCGCGCGCCTTTTCCCGGCGGAGGGCCGGCGGGAGGCCGAGCCGGGACGCCCACGCGCGGCCACTGTCGGCCGTCGGCCCGATCCGCCAACACTGCCGGTGAGCCGAAACAGGTTGTTGGCCCGCCGGCCCGTGGCTACGGTGCGGTGATGCCCTCGCCACTTCTCACGGTGACCTCCGACGCGCACGACGCGGTTCGCCTTGCGCGGTTCTGGGCCGGGATGCTCGGCCGGGAGGTCGTCGAGGACGCCGGTGGCGCGCTCCTGCCCGGCGACGACACCCAGCTCAACCTCCGGTTCGTCCCGAGCCAGGCGGAGAAGGTCGGGCCGAACCGCGTGCACCTGCACCTGACCAGCGCCGACCACGACGACCAGCAGCGCCTGGTGACGACAGCGCTGGGCCTCGGCGCGGACCACCTCGACATCGGGCAACGCCCCGAGGAGGGGCATGTCGTGCTGGCCGACCCCGAGGGCAACGAGTTCTGCGTGATCGAGCCGGGAAACGGCTTCCTCGCCGGGTGCGGCCTGCTCGGGGAACTCGCCTGCGACGGCACGCGCGAGGTCGGTCTCTTCTGGAGCGAGGCGCTCGGCTGGCCGCTGGTGTGGGACCAGAACGAGGAGACCGCGGTCCAGTCACCGCACGGTGGCACGAAGGTCGCGTGGGGAGGCCCACCCGTGGCCCCGAAGAAGGCACGGAACCGGCAGCGCTTCGATCTCGCCCCGCCCGGTGGCGACCAGCACGCGGAGGTCGACCGGCTGATCGCACTCGGGGCCACCCGGCTGGAAACCGCTGCGGACGGTGCCGTCGTGCTGGCCGATCCCGACGGCAACGAGTTCAGCGTCACGACGAACTGACCGCCGACGACGAGGTGTGTGTCGCGCGGTGGTCACGGGAGGCGCGTCGGGGTTGATCTCGACGAGGACGTGAACCTCTTGATCCCCTGGGGTGGGAGGGGTCAGGGA
>NZ_SMKJ01000441.1:0-3814 GCF_004348615.1 Micromonospora sp. KC207 | reverse complement strand
GGCGGCACCAGCCCGGTTAGGTCGCCGCCCGTGTCGTTGAGCCGCATCAAAAACGGCCGCAGCGGCGTGTACCGGATCGCCGTGATCGACGCCGGGTCCGCGACGATGCGCTGAAAAAGATCAAGGTGTACGCCGAGCGCGTCCGCCACGATGGCCTTGATCACATCACCGTGGCTGCACGCCAGCCAGACCGCCTCGGGACCGTGCTCGGCGGTGATCCGTGCGTCCCACGAGCGCACCGTGGCGACCGCGCGGGCCGCCATCGCCGCCATGGCCTCCCCCTCGGGGAAGACGACGGCGCTCGGGTGCTGCTGGACCACCGGCCAGAGCGGCTCCTTGGCGAGCTTCTTCAGCGGCTGCCCCTCCCAGTTACCGTAACCGCACTCGATCAGCCCCTCGTCCACCGTCGGCGCGGCCTGCGGCAGGGCCAGCTCCAAGGTCTGCCGGCACCGGACCAGCGGACTGGTCACCACCGCGGCGAGGGGCAACCCGCGCAGCCGCTCCCCCACCGCCGTCGCCTGGGCCCGGCCGGTGTCGTCCAGTTCGACGGGCTGACGCCCGGCGAGGCCGCCGTCGGCGTTCGCGGTGGTGCGGCCGTGCCGCAGGAGGAGAAGAGTCGCCACGCTGCCCACCCTATGGGGTACGAGCCAGGGCCGGGCGGGGCCCAGGGTCGGCCGCCGCGAGCTGGTCGCCGGCGGCCTGGCGGGTTACGACCTGGTTGATCGACTCCGTGTCGGCGATATGGCGGAGTCCCGCCCGGATACCCCCGGGTCGCCGGCATGGAGTCGATCACCGGGCCCGTCAGCTAGGTGGCGGTGATGGTGCCGGTCATCAGGAGGGCGAGGACCAGGGTGCCCAGGGCGACCCGGTACAACACGAAGACGTACAGAGTGTGGTGGGCGACGTAGCGCAGCAGCCAGGCGATGGCCGCGTAGCCGATGACGAAGGCGATGAGCGTGGCCACCACCATCTGCGCCCCGCTCGGCGCGGAGGTTCCCGGCGCGGACGGCTCGAAGACGTCCCCGATGCTGAAGATGCCGGACATCACCACCGCCGGGATGGCGAGCAGGAACGAGTACCGGGCCGCCGCCTCCCGGGTGAGGTTGAGCAGCAGGCCGGCGGTGAGCGTACCGCCGGAGCGGGACACCCCGGGGATCAGCGCCATCGCCTGGGCGAAGCCCATCACGACACCGTCGCGCATCCGGAAGTTCTGCAGGGTCCGGCTCTGCCGCCCCCAGTACTCGGCGAAGGCGAGTACGAACGCGAAGACGATCAACGTGGTGGCGACCACCCACAGGTTGCGCCCGGCGGTGCGGATCTGATCCTTGAACAGGAAGCCGAACAGCCCGATCGGGATCGAGCCGACGATGACGTACCAGCCCATCCGGTAGTCGAGGCTGGAGCGCACCGAGCGGTCCCAGAGCCCGACCAGCCAGGTCCGGGTGATCCGCCAGATGTCCTTGGCGAAGTAGATCAGCACCGCCGCCTCGGTGCCGAGCTGGGTGACGGCGGTGAACGAGGCGCCAGCGTCGCGCTCGAAGAAGATCGCCGAGGTGATCCGCAGGTGCCCCGACGAGCTGACCGGGAGGAACTCCGTGAGCCCTTGGACGATGCCCAGGACGATGGCCTCGATCCAGGTCACTCGCCGACCCCGGACAGGTCGAGGGCCTCGGCGACGGTCCGCAGCGTCTGCGTGCCGCTGTCCCGGTCGGCGACGAAGAGGGTCACCGCGAGGGTGGTGACGCCGGCGGCGGCGTACTCGCGCAGCCGCTCGGCGATGCGCTCCTTGGGCCCGAGCAGCGAGGTGCGGTCGATGAACTCCATCGGCACGGCGGCGGCCGCGTCGCGCTGCCGCTTGGCCAGGTAGAGGTCCTGCACCTCGCGGGCGGCGTCGCCGTAGCCCATCCGGGTGGCGAGCTGGTTGTAGAAGTTCTGCTGCCGGCTGCCCATCCCGCCGACGTAGAGGGCGGCGTACCAGCGGACCAGCTCGGCACAGGTCGCGATGTCGTCGCCGACGACCACCGGAACCGACGGCACGACGTCGAAGCCGGCCAGTTCCTTGCCGGCCTTCGCCCGGCCGGCGGTCACGGCGGCGAGCTGTTCCTGGGCGAACTCGGGGGCGTAGAAGACGGCCAGCCAGCCGTCGGCGATCTCGCCGGCCAGCTCCAGGTTCTTCGGGCCGACGGCGGCGAGGTAGATCGGGATCTGCTCGCGCGGCGGGTGGAAGCCCAGCCGCAGCGCCTTGCCCGGGCCGTCGGGCAGCGGCAGGGTGTAGAACTCGCCGTCGTACGCGACCTCCTTGCGGGCGACGGCGAGCTTGATGATGTCGACGTACTCCCGGGTGCGGGCGAGGGGCTTGCCGAAGCGCACGCCGTGCCAGCCCTCGGAGACCTGGGGGCCGGAGACACCCAGGCCGAGCCGGAACCGGCCACCGGAGAGCGCGTCGATGGTCGCCGCCGTCATGGCGGTCATCGCCGGGGTCCGGGCGGGGATCTGCATCACCGCGCTGCCCACGTCGATCCGTTCGGTCTGGCCGGCGATCCAGGCCAGCATGCTGGGCGAATCGGAGCCGTATGCCTCCGCCACCCACACCACCGAGTAGCCGAGCCGGTCCGCCTCCTGGGCAAGCGCCAGGTGGTCGGCGGGTGTGCTCCACGCCGTCTGGTATCCGAGGCTGAGCCCGAGTCGCACTGGTCCTCCCCCATCCCGCACCACAGGTCGCATCAGGTTACGCAATGCGGGCGGACGACCCGACCACCGGCTCACCCCGAACGCGTCACACCGTCGGGGGCCGGATCCGCCCGGAGGGCGAGCGGGGAAACCCGGCCCAAAGGGCGAGCAGGGAAACCCAGTCCAGAGGGCGAGCGGGAAACCCCGCCCAGAGGGCGAGCGGGAACTTGACGGGAGCGAGGATATCCGTGGCGGCGGGTTCGAAATAAGGTTCACCCATGCAACAGCGACCGCTCGGCCGAAGCGGGCTGGCGGTTTCCCGGCTCGCGCTCGGCACCATGACCTGGGGCCGGGACACCGACGCCGACGACGCGGCCGCCCAGCTGAAGAGCTTCCTCGACGCGGGCGGCAACCTGGTGGACACGGCCGACGTGTACGGCGACGGGGACGCGGAGTCGGTCATCGGCTCGCTGCTGGGCAGCCTGGTTCCCCGCGACGAGTTGCTGATCGCGACGAAGGCGGGGCTGCGGCCGGGCAGCGGCCGGCGCCGGGACGGCTCCCGGGGTCACCTGCTGCGTACCCTGGACGCCTCGCTACGGCGGCTCGGCACGGACCACGTCGACCTGTGGCAGGTCCACGGGTACGACCCGGACACTCCCCTGGAGGAGACCCTGGCGGCGCTGGACCACGCGGTGGCCAGCGGCCGGGTCCGCTACGTCGGGGTGTCGAACTTCTCCGGCTGGCAGACCGCCCGGGCGGCGGCCTGGCAGGCGGCCTGGCCGGGGCGGGCTCCGGTGGTCGCCGGGCAGGTGGAGTACTCGCTGCTGGAGCGGGGGGTCGAACGGGAGGTGCTGCCGGCCTGCGCGGCGCTGGGGTTGGGGGTGCTGCCCTGGTCGCCGCTGGGCCGGGGGGTGCTCACCGGCAAGTACCGGCACGGCCGGCCGGCGGACTCGCGGGCCGCGTCGCCGCACTTCGAGCCGTTCGTCGCGACGTACCTGGAGCCACGCTGCTCCAGCATCGTGGAGGCGGTGGCCACGGCGGCCGGTGGGCTGGGCGTGTCGCCGCTGGAGGTGGCGCTCGCGTGGATCCGGGATCGGCCCGGGGTCACCGCCCCGATTCTCGGCGCGCGGACGGCCGGGCGGCT
>NZ_SMKJ01000440.1:0-3845 GCF_004348615.1 Micromonospora sp. KC207 | reverse complement strand
GGCTGCCGCCGGGAACCGGCTCGGGACGGCTGCGCCGGCCGGGAACCGGCTCGGGCTCTGTGGGCCGCAGTGCGCGCAGGCCGGCACCGGGCAACTCGGCGACCGGCTCGCCCCGGCGGGCGGCGGCCCGCCGGCCCGGCACCGGGGTGGTGACCCGGGCGTCGAGCGCGCCGACCAGGGCCTCGCAGCCCGCGTCGCATGCACGCACCGAGGCCACCGCCTGACGAACGGTCTCCGCCACGGCGGAGGTGAGCGCCCGGCTGACCGCCGCGCGGCGGGGGGTCTCGGCGATGGCGACCCGCAGCGCGGTCACCGCATCGTTGATCTTGCCTTCGTCGGCCACCCCGTCGGCCGCGAGGTGGGCGGCGATGGCGTCCGCCGCCACCGACACCTCCCGGCCCCGGGCGATCGTCCCGCCCAGCATGCCGGGCTCGGGCAGGGCGTCCAGCACGGCCAGGGCGACCGGCTCGGCCGGGTCCGGGTACGCGCGCAGGGCGGCCGGGTAGAGCTCCCGCAGCACCTCGCGCAGCGCCACGGCGGCGGAGTGCCGGCCGCTGGCGAGTGCGGCGTGCGCCGAGAGGACCTGCTTGTAGCCGGCGAGATCCCGGGGTGCCGGGAGGGTGACCGCCGAGAGCGCGCCGGCCTGGAGGGCCCGGGCCAGCCCGACCGCCCGCCGCTCGGCCGGCGCGGACTGCATCTCCTCCAGCGAGTCGTCGTCGGCGAACCGCTCGGCGAAGTCGTCCACCGAGTCGTCGTCCGCGATCGCCAGTGGACGCCCGGCGGCACTCAGCAGCGAGGTGACCGTGTGGTCGTCGCTGTCGGCGGCGATCGCGGCCCCGCTCGGCCCGCCCGACCGCTCCACGAGTAGCACGACCAGCTGGGCGTAGCCGGCTGGGTCGTCGCCGATCTCGCAGACATGGAGCAGCCGACCTGCGTCGTCGACCACAGCGGACGTCAGCGTCGAACCGGCCGAGGCCGGTCGGTCGGCCGGATCCGCCGAGGCCAGACCGCAGTACACGCGCACGAGCGCCACAGCGTCGTCCTCCTCCCGGGACTGGTCTTTCTCTGCCAGAGACTGATGCTCCCTGGAACGTGTCAGTCGCGCCAGTCCACGACCGCAGAGATCTTGCCGACAATGGTGCGCCAACCGAGACTCGCCGTCTGCGCGCCGATTTTCCTGAGCCGCCGGCGGCCGAGGAAGCCCCCGAGCCCGCCGTTGGCCGTGGCGCGCAGCGCCTCGTCCAGGTCGTCGAGGCTGGAGCCGGCGGAGAGCATGTCCAACACGGCGGGCAGACGCAGGGCGTACGCGACGTCCCGGGCCACCTCGCCGGCCTCGATCAGCAGCGCCGAGTCCCAGGTGTCGTGCCCGCCCCGCAGGTTCTCCACGACCAGGTCCAGCTCGTAGGTGTCCTCGTCGAGCGGGACGATGTCGGCCGGCTCCACCCGTTCGGACAATTCATTCCAGCTGTCCAGTTGAGACATGTCGTTGGGCGCGCCGGAGCGGACGAAGCTGACGAGGGACTCGGGCGTCTTGAACAGCAGCAGCCTGCCCCGGTGGCTGAGGAAGACCGGGACCTCCTCGTCGCCCGCCTCGTCCTCGTCCTCGTCCTCGTCGGAGTCCGGCTCCTCCTTTGCGTCCGCGTCTGCGGCGTCGTCGGAGTCCGCGTCGGCACGGGGCTTGCGAAGGCGGGACTTCCCGCCGGCCTCCTCCGCGTCCGCCTCGGCGAACTCGGCGGCCACCTCCTCGTCGAGGATGACGACCTCGTCGTCGTCCTCGTCGTCGGGTTCGACCGCCTGCCGGCGGGCCAGGAACGGGTCGTCCTGGTCGCGCTCGGCGACGTCGGTCGGGGTCAACTCCCGTGCCGGCCGGTACGCCCGCAGCGTGTAGCCGGTGCCGGCGGGCAGGGCGATCTCGACCGGGTCGATGCGCAGCTCGTCCCAGAGCGCGCGGTCGGCGTCCTGCGCCGACGGGCGCGCGCCGTCCTCTTCGACCTCTGCGGCGGTGCCGTCGGTCTCGTCGAGCTCAGGCTCGTCGGCGTCGGGCCGTTGGGGCGACTGGCGGGCCACGCTGACCTCCGTGTGCTTCGGGCTGCCCACCCGGCGGCGTCTCCGGCCGCCGAGTGACTCTGGGCACATACCCTAGTGGGCGGCTTCGGAGGCCCGGTGCCCGCACCCCGGTGGCGGCCCGAGTGGCCCACAAGTAGCCTTGCTACCTATGAAGGCCCATGCGCTGCACGGACACCTCGACGCGCTGCTGCTCGCGGTGCTGGAACGGGGCGCGCTGCACGGCTACGCCATCATCGAGGCGCTGCGCGCGCGCAGCGAGGGCAGCCTCGATCTGCCCACCGGGACGATCTACCCGGCGCTGCGCCGGCTGGAGCGGGCGGGGCACGTGATCAGCAGTTGGAGCACCGTCAACGGCCGCGAGCGCCGCACCTACGAGCTGACCGACTCCGGCCGCCGGGCCCTCGCCGGGGAACGGGCCGGCTGGCGGGAGTTCAGCGCGACCGTCGGCCAGTTCCTCGGCGACACCCCCGCCACGCCGGCCTGACCGCGCCCGCCGCCCGCCCGACTACGCCGGTCCGGCCGGTCGGCGGGCCGAGAGCAGCCAGGACCGGGCCGCGCGACCGATCCAGAGAAACCCCGCGCCGCAGACCAGCGCGCCCACGAGCATCGGCGGCCAGGTGCGGGCCGCCTCCCAGAGCCCGATCGACCAGGCGTACAGGGTCGCGCCGGTCGCCACGCCCAGGACGAGCGTGGCGGTGAGCCCGAGACCGGTCAGCCGGGCGAGCCGGGGCAGGGCCGGGTGCGCCCACCGGGCCGAGGCGGCGACCAGCAACAGCCCCGCCACCGACAGCACGACCGCGCCCAGCCAGATGCCGTCCACCGAGGCGGACAGCAGGCGGTAGGCCGCCGACGGGCCGGGGCCGCCGCTCCAGCTCGACCCCTGCCAGGTCAGATCGCCCGCGACGACCAGGACGCCGGCCACCGCCGGTGACTGCCGGCGCGTCCGGGGGAATCCCGGAGCCGGCTCAGGGGCGGGGCGTCAGGGCCAGGTACCCGCGCTCGGCCGCCTCCTGGAGTAGCCACTGGTCCCGGTACCAGCCCGGCGCGGCGACCAACTCGTCGTGCCGGCCACGCTGGACCACCCGGCCGGCGTCGAGCACCACGATCTCGTCGAGGTCGGCGAGCCCGCTGAGCCGGTGGCTGATCAGCAGCACCGAGTGCCCGGCGGGGGTCGCCGCCAGCGCCGAGGCGAGCACCGCGTCGGCGGCGGACGGGTCGAGCCCCTCGGTCGGCTCGTCGAGCACCAGCACCCCGGGCGCGGCGAGCAGCGCCCGGGCCAGCGCGAGGCGCTGCCGTTGGCCGCCGGAGAGCTGGCCGCCCTCCTCGCCGACCACGGTGTCCCAACCGGCCGGCTGGGCGTGCACCCAGTCCAGCAGGCCGGCCGCCCGGGTCGCGGCGGTCAGCTCCGCCTCGTCGGCGGCGGGCCGGGCGAGCAGCAGGTTCTCCCGGACCGTGGCGTGGAAGACGTACGCCTCGGCGAGCAGGCCGCCGACCGCCCGGGGCAGCTCCTCGACCGGGTACGCCGACAGGTCGGCCCCGTCGAGGGTGACCCGGCCCTGCTCGGGTCGCACCGTGCCGGTGAGGACGGCGGCGAGGGTGCTCTTGCCGGCGCCGCTCGGCCCGACCACGGCGACCCGGCGGCCGGCCGGCAGGTCCAGGATGATCCGGTCCAGGGCCGGGGCGGTGCCGGCCCGGTACCGCACGGTGACCGCGTCGAAGCGCACGTCGTGCCCGGCACCGGCGGCGGTGGCACCGGCCGGGGCGGCGGCGTACGGGCC
>NZ_SMKJ01000043.1:0-31138 GCF_004348615.1 Micromonospora sp. KC207 | reverse complement strand
GTTCAGCCGATCCGCTCGATGACCAGCGGCTGCGGGGTCGGGGCGGTCGGCGAGATCCGTACCGCCCGGACCGCCTCGGCCAGCGCCGCCGGGATCCGGGCGGCGTGCTCGGCGCGCAGCTCGTACAGCGGCTCGCCGGCGCGTACGGGGTCGCCGGGGCGCTTGCGAAGCAGCACCCCGGACGGAACGCTCACCGCGTCCTCCTTGCGGGCGCGGCCCGCGCCGAGCCGCCAGGCGGCCACCCCGATCGCGTACGCGTCGACCGACGCCACGAAGCCGTCGGAGTCGGCGCGGACCACCTCCACCTCGGGTGCCGGTGGCATGGGCGCGTCCGGGTCGCCACCCTGGGCGCGGATCATCGCCCGCCAGACGTCCATCGCGCGGCCGTCACGCAGTGCCGCCTCCGGGTCGGCGTCGGGCAGCCCCGCCGCGTCGAGCATCTCCCGGGCCAGGGCCAGGGTCAGCTCCACCACGTCGGCGGGCCCGCCGCCGGCCAGCACCTCGACCGACTCGGTGACCTCGACGGCGTTGCCGACGGCCAGCCCGAGCGGGGTGGACATGTCGGTGAGCAGGGCGATCGTCCTCACGCCGTGCGCGCCGCCCAGCTCGACCATCGTGCGGGCCAGCTCGCGGGCGTCGGCCACGGACTTCATGAACGCCCCGGAGCCGACCTTCACGTCGAGCACCAGCGCGCCGGTGCCCTCGGCGATCTTCTTGCTCATGATCGAGCTGGCGATCAGGGGGATCGCCTCGACGGTGCCGGTGACGTCGCGCAGCGCGTACAGCTTGCGGTCTGCCGGCGCGAGGCCCTCGCCCGCCGCGCAGATCACCGCGCCCACCTCGCGGAGCTGGCGGATGAACTCGTCGTTGGTCAGCGTGGCCCGCCAGCCCGGGATCGACTCCAGCTTGTCCAGCGTGCCGCCGGTGTGGCCGAGCCCGCGCCCGGACAGCTGCGGCACCGCGCCGCCGCAGGCCGCGACCAGCGGGGTGAGCGGGAGGGTGATCTTGTCACCGACGCCGCCGGTGGAGTGCTTGTCGACGGTCGGCCGGTCGACGGCGGAGAGGTCCAGCCGCTCGCCGCTGGCGATCATCGCGGCGGTCCACCGGGCGATCTCCGGCGCGGTCATCCCGCGCAGCAGGATCGCCATGGCCAGCGCCGACATCTGCTCGTCGGCGACCAGACCCTTCGTGTACGCGTCGACGACCCAGTCGATCTGGGCGTCGCCCAGCACCCCGCCGTCCCGCTTGGCGCGGATGACGTCCACCGCCGTGAAAGCACTCACCGTTGAGTTCCCATCAGTCGTCGCGATCGCCGGTGCGCGAACCGCCGCAGCTCAGGGGGCGGACCAGCGGACCGGGACCTCCTGCGGCGGCTCCCCCTCGCCGGCCCAGAAGATGGTGCCGGTCGCGTCCACCACCACTACGCGCGGGGTCCGGGCGAGCCCCCAGGCGACCGCCTCGGCCGCCTCGTCCCAGCTCGGGCCCTCCTCCAGCACGCCGGTTTCGGCGCCCTCCGTGTCCCCGGCCGACCGCTCCCAGTACGCCGTCCACACCTGCCGCCCGGCCGACAGGTCCGCGTGCACGAAGACGGTGCCCCGCCCCCGCCAGGCGGCCAGCCGGTCCGGCACCACGGGCACCGGCCGCTCGCCGGTCACCGCCTCCAGATCGGTCACGTCGAACGCGTGCGGCAGCAGCTCTGCCATGGTCAGCGGGCCGCCCTTGGCCTCGATCAGGCACGTCGGGCCGCCCTGCTCCCAGAGCAGTTGCCGGCACCGGCCACACGGCATCAGCGGCTCGCCGGTGGCGTCGACGCAGGACAGGGCGACGATCCGGCCGCCGCCGGTGGCGTGCAGCGAGGAGACCACCCCGCACTCGGCGCAGAGCACCACCCCGTACGCGGCGTTCTCCACGTTGCAGCCGACCACGATGCGGCCGTCGTCGACGAGGGCGGCGGCCCCGACGGGGAACTTCGAGTACGGCACGTACGCGTGCCGCATCACCTCGGTGGCGGCGGCCCGCAGGCGCTCCCAGTCGATTTCGGTCATCCCACCATTCTGCCCAATTCACGCCGGTCAGGGGCGGGCAGGGCACGGGCGACGGCGACCCGGTTCAGCGGACGGCCAACTCCGCCAGCCGCTCGGGGTTCACCTCGGTCAGGTTCGCCGCCGCTGTCGCCACGTCGGCGGCCGGTACGTCGGCACCGGGGTCGACGTACACCAGTGCGTCGTTTCTCCGGATCAGGTGGACCTGGTCCTCCCGCTCGGTGCGTACCCAGTGGTCCGGACCCACCGGCCGGCACGACCGCACGGCCGCCTGATCGCCGGCAGGTTGGTCGCGGTAGAGATCGTCGGTGGTGGGGCCACAGTGGGCGGGCGGTGCGAAGCCCTCGGGAAGGGGCACCACGACGATCGACAGCGAGGACTCGCCCTTGGACATCCACACGGAGAGCCTGCGGTCGCTGCGATCGGTGAGTGCGGCGGTGACCCGATAGCCGTCCACCTCGGCCACCATCAGGGGCACCCCGAGCCGGGAGAATGCCTGCGCCCGCTCGGCTCGCCGCGTCGCCTTGTGCAGGAGAGGAAAGACGGCGATCGGCACCAGCAACAGCACCACCGCCGCCCCGGCCTGTACGGCCATCGGCAGCCGGACGGCCCCCAGCAGGACGCCCACGGCGAAGCCGACCGCACCGAGGGCTGCGGCAAGCCAGGCGGGCGGCGGCGTCCAGCGCGGCTGGAACGCCTCATAGAGCAGGACGGCGTCGGTGGTGGCGATCGCCCCGAGGAGGGCAGCCGGCAGCGCCCGATCGGCACCGGTCACCCGCAGCGCGAGCCAGACCAGCGCGGTCACGATCAGCGGCCCGACGAAGATCGTGGGCAGCCGCCAACTGAAGCAGGCACCGATCGTCTCCGGTTCGCAACTCGCGACGAGCAGGGCCTCGGTGCGCCACAGGGACGCCAGCGCCGCTGCGCCGAGCGCTCCCAGCGCCCCGGCGAAGGAGAGCCGACCGATCAGTCGCACGTGTGCCCTTCCGACCGTGGGGCCCGGCTGCAGAACAGCCGGGCCCACGAAACATCACCAGTTGTAGCCGTAGAGACTCATGTAGTTGTTCAGGATACGAGCGTAGGCATGGTTGCCGTCCTGGTTGGGATGCAGCGTCTCCATGCTGGCGGGCTGCACCGGATCGCCGTCCTCGTCCTCCATCAGATCAGGCACCACGAAGGCGTTCAGGTACTCGCTCGACGCGGAACAGATCCCGTGCCCGCCGAACTCGCTACGGGCGTCCATTCCGTGGACCTTGTTGGCGGCGTCGGAGGGCAGTACGGCGGCCATCTGGTCGGCGAGGCTGTTGAGGAACGCGGTCTCGTTCGCGGAGAGGCCGACCGGAAAGGCCGGCGGCAGGGTGATGGCGTACTGGCAACCGGGCTCGAACAGATGTGGATACCCCATCACGAAGATCCTGGCGTTGGGGGCCCGGACCCGGATCTGTCGCACCACCTCCCGGACGGAGTCCTTGACGACGCCGTTAATGAGTTCGGTCTGTTTCTCGCCCAGCGGCTTGTCGTCCCCCTCCATCACGTAGTTCGGCGCGCTGCAGTCGACACCGGTCGCGCAGGACATGCCCACCTTGGTGAAGCGGGCGTCGTTGCCACCGATCGAGAACATGACCGCCGTGGTGTTGGCGTTGAGCGACCCCTGGTCGATCTGGCTGATCTCGCCGTACTGGCCTTCGACCGGGGTGCCCTGCCACTTGCCGTCGGAGACCAGGCCAGGGCTCATCACGTTGTGGGTCCGGGCGCCGCTGCACGCCACGAACTGGGCGTCGATGGCGACGTTGTGGCCGGCTACCAGGCTGCCGATGGTGCCGGGCGCGCCCGGAATGGTGGCCTGCTGGGACCAGGCGTTCGGGCTACGCCGGCAGGAGTTGCGGTTGGCCTCGTCGTCGCCGTACTGGTCGCTGACCCGGGTGTAGTTCCCGCTTCCCTCGCCCGAGGAGTACGAGTCGCCCAGCGCGACCACGAAGTGCCGGGGCTTGCTCGGCAACGGCTGGACGGCGATGGCATCCCAGGCGATGTCCTGCACCCCGGTGCCGTCCAGGGTGAAGTTGCTCAGCTCCACCTTCGGCGTGCCCGCGCCGGTGAAGTCGAAGACGCCCAGGTTGACCCACTTGTTGGCCTCCCACTGGGTGGGGATGGTCCGGTGCTCCGTGGTGCCGTTCGGGCGACGGACGACGTACTTCGCCTGTCGGGTGTGCGCGCCGTGGTCGGGCAGGTGCACCCACACCCGGGTCCACGCGTTCGTGGGATTGATCGTCCAGGTGCCGGTGACCCGGTAGTTGGGCTTCTCCGCCTGCTTGTAGGTGTGGCTGAACCAGAAGTGACCGCCGAACCCGGCGCCGATCTGGTGGAAGTCCACCTTGCCCGGGGTCACCACGTCGCCGTCGAACTGCGTGTACGTGGCGAAATTCAGGCCGAAACTGCCACCCCTGGTGAAGGTGGGAGTGCAGCCCTCCGCGCCGAGCGCGACGGTCGTGCTGATGTCGTCGATGATCCGCGCCCCGCTGGGCAGGCCGTCCACCTTGCAGGATCCGTCGCCGTTGACCGGCGTGGGGTGGATGTTCTCCCCCGGCTCCGTGTAGGGCCGGGGCTCGACGCTGGTGTACGTGCGGCGCTCCACGCCGCACTTCGAGCCGCAACTGGCCCAGGTGACGGGTCCGTGCCACCAGCACCTCAGGTCGTCGCGCTGACACGCGCCGGCCTTCGTGGTCGGGTAGTCGCCCGGCACCTTCGGGGGCAGCGTCTCGTCGCAGTTGTTGATGTTCGGCTCGCAGAACGTGTATCGGGCGGGCTGCCCGTCCGACGGTGCGCCGGGCGACCAGGCCGTCTGGTACGTCGGGAGGTACGCCTCCTCCTCGTAGTTGTAGCGGATCAGCGACGTGTAGCCGAAGCCGATCACCCGCTCCGGGTACGACCAGTGGTTGGGATGCTTCGCGTTGTCGTAGGCGATCTCGTCGTCGACGATCAGATGGCCGGACGAGTCGTAGACGTCCAGCGGTGCGGTGAGGAACATCGCCCGGTCCGCCGGGTAGTCGGTGTTGGCGGGATTGTTCGACCAGCCCACGCCGTACGGGGCTGCGGAGTTCTGAGGGTCCTTGGGGTAGAAGCCGGTGTTGTACGCCCAGATGGCGAACCACCAGTTCTCCAGGTACTTTGGGTCACCGTCGTTGGCGATCAGACCCGCGTTGCGGGTCTGGTTCCACTTGTCCTGGAGGATGCGCAGACCGGCGGCGACGTTGACGGCGTAGTCCGTCGCGACCGCCTGCTGCTTGGTCGCGTCCCAGGTCACTCCGGCGATCACCTGGCCGGTGTCGGACCGCTTCATCCCCGACGTGACCTGGCCGGCACCGTAACCACAGTCCGTGTGTGCCCAGTCGATGAACTCGTAGTTCGGGTTGGCCAGGTCGAGCCCGTAGTAGCCGAGACTGGTCAGCGGATTGCCCACCGAGGCGTCCACGGCGTGGCGGCTGGCCTGCCACAGGTTCGACTCCTGCGCCAGGATGCCCAGGAAGACCTGCGCGGGCACGTTGCCGCCTCCGGAGAGCGCCAGGGACGGGAACATCCCCTGCGGCGAGTACGCCGCCATGCCGTTGTTGTTCCAGTTGGCCGGCCGCTGGAAGGTCAGCATGCCGCGTACCGCCAGGTCCGCCGCCCATTCCATCTGCCGCACGGTCGGCTGGTAGACCTGGACGGTCGGATCGTTGCGGGACACCGCGCAGGTGCGGTCCGGGTCGGTCGGCACGTTGGGGTCGCCCGTGGAGGCGGTCGCCCGCGAGCCGGAGCCCGTCGACGCCGGTGCGCGACCGCCCAGGGCCGGCGAGAGCCGGCGTCCCGCCCCGCTGTCCTCGGGCCGCACGGTGAACGCCAGTGAGCCGCCGTTGGCCGCGCGCCGGGCCGAGATGTCCACCAGGTCCGCCTGACCGCTGTCCGGCCGATCCGCCGGCCGCCCGGCCGCCTCGCGACCGGTCGTCGCCCGGGACACCACCAGCGCCCCAGTCGTCGACACGTCGCTGTCCGGGAGGCCGTCGATCGCCGACCAGCCCCGAGGTAGCTGCTCGGCCATCCGGGCCTCCGCCCGCCCGCCGACCGCGAAGACCCGCCCGCCCGCGCCGGCGCGGAGCTTGATCTCACCCTTCGGTGCCGATCCGTGATCGCTGATCCGGCCGGAGGCGAACCGCTTGAACTCGGTTCGTCCGTCCCGGACGACCTGGAAGGCGACCGCGTCGCGGCCGTCGGCGAGCAGGCGGAACGGGCTGGCCGAAGCAGTCGCCACGGTAGTGATCCTGCCCTTGGCTCCGATGCGCACCAGGCTCGCGCCCTTGGAGCCGATCAGCTCTTCACCGATGGGCACGGTGGAGGTAATTTGACCGGCGGCCCGGACCGCGCGGATCGCCCGGGTCGGGTTCGCCGCGTCGACGGTACCGATCCAGGTGTGCGCCGCTCCGCCGCGCTGGGCGGGCATCTCCAGCCGGGAGAGCACGGCTCGCTCTCCGGCTCCGCAGCCCGGGTTGTGGTAGGCGAGCGAGACACGTTCACGCAGTTTCGTCACCACGCCGGTATTCAGGTCGACGACGGCGGCGAAGCCACCCCGCTGCATGAGGGGCTCCCGGTTGGTGAACGTCCGGGGGCCGTAGACGACCACCGCGCGGCGGCCGGAGCCGGTGACGCACGCCTGACCGATCCACTGGTCGGCGTCGAGGCCGGGCTCCGCGAGGGTCGCCGCCGTACGCCAGGCGTATGCCTGCGACTCGTCGGCGACGAGCAGGTGCAGGCCGGTTGCATCGCTGGAGGTGGTGATGGCGCGGTCCGTGGACCGACGCCACCCCGCCCCCAACCGGGCGTCGGGGTCCGGTACCCGGTTGGGGTGGGTCGGCCCTACGGCCTTCTCCGTGCTGCCGGCGGAGCGGGGCTCAGGCGCTCCGCCGGGGGTCTTGGCGGTCGCGGTGGACGGTGCGGACAGCACCGTGGTGGCGCAGAGCAACGCCGCCAGGGCTGTCAGGGGCCGTTTCATGGTCACCTCACGCAGACGAGGGAATCTGCGCGAAGGGTCGACCATCCCATCACTGTGGGGTCATCGATATGACACAGGACGGAGACGACTGTGCCCGGCGGGCAGGCCGCCGGGCATGGGGCAACAGTCAGGTGTCGGTGACCAGGCGTCAGCCCTTGATGTACGGCTTGCCGTCGGCGGCCGGAGCGCGGACCCGGCCGACGAGCCCGGCCACGGCCAGAATGGTCGCCAGGTACGGCAGCATCGCCAGGAACTGGCTCGGGATGCCGCTGCCGATCGCGCCGAGGTAGGTGCCGAGCTGATCGGCGAAGCCGAAGAAGAGCGCCGCGAGCAGCGCGCCCGTCGGGCTCCACCGGCCGAAGATCAGCGCGGCCAGGGCGATGAAGCCCTTGCCGCCGATCATGTTCTTGGTGAACGAGTAGAGCGCGAGCGTGTACGACGCACCGCCGATCCCGGCCACCACCCCGGCGAGCAGGACGTTGCGGTAGCGCAGCCGCAGCACCTTCACGCCGAGGGTGTCGGCGGCGGTCGGGTGCTCGCCGACGGCCCGCGTGCGCAGGCCCCACCGGGTACGGAACAGCCCGATGTGAATGACCAGCACCAGCAGCAGGCCGACGTAGAGGAAGAGGTTGCTGCGGAACAGCGCCGGCCCGAGCACCGGGATGTCGGAGAGCAGCGGTATCTCCCAGGTGCCGAACCGGGGCGCGGAGTTGTACGTCTGCGCGTCGGTCTGCATCAGCCGCTCGTAGAGGAAGCCGGTGACGCCGACGGCCAGCAGGTTCAGCACGATGCCCATGACGACCTGGTCGACCAGGTAGCGGATGGCGAACACGGCGAGCAGCAGCGAGATGAACGCGCCGCCGAGCGCGGCGGCGACCAGGCCCACCCACACGCTGCCGGAGAGGCTGCCGAACAGCGCGCCGCTGAACGCGCCCATCAGCAACTGGCCCTCGATGGCGACGTTGACCACGCCGGACCGCTCGCAGAGGACCCCGGCGAGGGCCCCGAAGATCAGCGGCAGGGCCAGGATGAACGTGCCGCGCACCATGTTGACCATCGGCATGAAGTTGCGCCCCTCGGGGGCGGCCGAGACCTGCCAGCACAGGAACGACAGCACGAAGGCGACGATCCCGACCCCGAGCAGCGTGGTGAGCCAGCGCTTGCGCACCCCGGCGAACAGGGCCACGCCGGCCGCGGCGGCGACGACGCCGAACAGGATCGCGCCGATCGTGCCGTTGATCTCCAGCGCCGCGCCGCCCTCCGTCTCGCTGAGGGTGAAGCGGGCCTGCCGGTCGGTGGCGAGGGCCCCGAAGGCCACCGTGGCGACGACCCCGAGCGCCAGCAGCACGGCGCCGGTCTTGCGGGTACGGGTCCAGAAGCCCTCGTCGACCTGGGCCACCGCCACGTCCGGGACAGCCATGGTTGACATGCCTTACCAGCCCTTCGCCAGGCTCGTCTGCAACCGGGCGGCGCGGGCGGCCCGGAGCTGGAAGATCGCCTTCACCAGGGCCGGCGCGGCGATGAAGATGACGATCAGCGCCTGGAGCACGGTGACCAGCTCCAGCGAGATGCCCGCGTACCCCTGCATCCGGTTGCCGCCGGCCTGGAGCGCGCCGAACAGCAGCGCGGCCAGCAGCACGCCCCACGGCTTCACCCGGCCCAGCAGGGCCACCAGGATGCCGTCGAACCCGATCTGCGCGATCACCTGCGCGGTGAGCGCGTCCGCCGTCGAACCGAGCACCATCTGGCTGCCGCCGAGGCCGGCGAGCAGGCCGGCGATGGCCATCATCAGCACGTACGTGCGGGGGACGCTGATGCCGGCGGTGCGGGCCGCGTCCGGGTTGGCCCCCACCGCGCGCAGCTCGAAGCCGAACGTGGAGCGGTTGAGCAGCCAGGCGACGAACCAGGTGGCCAGGACGGCCAGCAGGATGCCGGCGTGCACCCGCAGGTTGTCGCCGAGCAGCCGGGGTAGCTGGGCCGAGGGGTCGACGGGCCGGCTGATGGCGTCGGCCCGGTTCGGGTTCTGCACGCCGCTCTGGATGATGATCCAGGACAGGAAGTACAGCGCGACGTAGTTGAGCATGATCGTGTTGATCACCTCGTGGGCGCCGGTGCGCGCCTTGAGGATGCCCGGGATGAACCCCCAGAGCGCGCCGCCGGCCGCGCCGGCGATCACCGCGACGAGCAGGTGCAGCACCGGGGGCAGCGGCAGCAGGAAGCCGGCCAGCGCGGCGAGGATGACGCCGATCGTGGCCTGGCCCTGCCCGCCGATGTTGAACAGCCCGCCGCGGAAGGCGAGCGCCACCGACAGGCCGGTGAACACCAACGGCGCGGTGTACGTCAGCGTCTCGGAGATCGGGCTGAGCGCGGCGGTGAAGCCGGACGCCTCCGGGTCGAAGATGGCGCCCTTGAACAGGTTCGCGTACGCCTCGCTGACCACCGTCCAGCTCGCGTTCAGCGCGTCGGACGGGCGGGCGGTGATGTAGCCGTAGGTGGCCAGCACGTCCGGGTCCGAGACGATGATCAGCACGGCGCCGACGAGCATCGCCAGCAGCACCGCGAGCACCGTGACGGTCACCGTGTTGGCCGCCCACAGGTTGTCCAGGAACAGCCGGCCCAGGGTGGGCCGCTCCGGTTGCGGTGCCGGTTTCGGCGTGGTCGCCGTCGCGGCGCGGTCCACGCCGCCGGCCGCCACCTGGGCGGCCTGCGCCTCGGTCGCCGGCTCCTTGTCGGGCGAGCCCGACGCCGGGTTGGGGTTGGTCATGCCTCGTCCTCGCTACCGGGGCCCTCGGGGGCCGGGGTCGCCGCGTGGGGTGCCGGCGGCGTCGCCACGTCGGGAGCCGGGGACACCGCGTCGGTCGCCGGCTCGGCAGCGGGGGCCGCGTCGGGGGTGATGCCGGCCATCAGCAGGCCGATCGTCTCGCGGGGGGTGTCCGGGCCGACGATGCCGATGACCCGGCCGCGGTACATGACCGCGATCCGGTCGGCCAGGCCGATCACCTCGTCCAGCTCGCTGGAGACGACCAGGACGGCGGTGCCCACGTCCCGTTCCCGGATGACCCGGGAGTGGATGAACTCGATGGAGCCGACGTCGACGCCGCGGGTCGGCTGGGCGGCGATGAAGAGCTTCAGCGGCCGGGACAGCTCCCGTGCCACGATCACCTTCTGCTGGTTGCCGCCGGAGAGGGTGCCGACCGGCGCGTCAGCCGAGGGGGTACGGACGTCGAACTGCTCGATCCGCTCCCGCGCCGAGGACGCGATGGCGTCCGGTTGCAGGGACAGACCCCGGCCGAAGGGCGGCCGGTCGTAGATGTCCAGCACCAGGTTCTCGGCGACGCTGAACTCCTTGACCAGGCCGTCGACGCTGCGGTCCTCGGGGACGTAGCCCACCCCGGCGCGCAGCACCTTCTTCGTCGACCAGCCGTGCACCGGCTCGCCGTCGAGGGTGACCGTGCCGGCGAGAACGGGCCGCAGCCCCATGATCGCCTCGATCAGCTCGGTCTGGCCGTTGCCCTGCACGCCGGCCACGCCGAGCACCTCGCCCGCGTGCACGGTCAGGTCGACCCCGTCGACCGCGCGGATCAGCCGGTCGTCGTCGACGACCAGGCCGGCGACCTCCAGGATCGGCTTGCCGGGGGTGGCGGGCCGCTTGTCCACGGTCAGCCGGACGCTGCGGCCCACCATCAGGGCCGCCAGCTCGTCCCGGCTGGCGGTCGGCGAGGCGGTGCCGACGGTCCTGCCGCGCCGGATCACGGTGATCCGGTCGGCGATGGCCTTGACCTCGCCGAGCTTGTGGGTGATGAAGACGATCGACTTGCCGGCGGCCTTGAGCGACCGCATGACCGTGAGCAGTTCCTCGGTCTCCTGCGGGGTGAGCACGGCCGTCGGCTCGTCGAGGATCAACAGGTCGACGTCCCGGGTGAGGGCCTTGACGATCTCCACCCGCTGCTGGATGCCGACCGGCAGGTCCTCGACCACCGCGTCCGGGTCGACCCGCAGGTTGTACCGCTGCGAGACCTCGGCGACCTCGCGCCGGGCCCGCCGCCGGTCGAGGAGGCCGGCGATGCCGCCTTTGACCTGCTCGGCGCCGAGCATGACGTTCTCGGCCACGGTGAAGACCGGCACGAGCATGAAGTGCTGGTGCACCATGCCGATCCCGGCCACGATGGCGTCGGAGGGGCCCTTGAGCCGCAGCGGTGCGCCGTCGACCAGGATCTCACCCTCGTCGGGCTGGTAGAGCCCGTAGAGCACGTTCATCAGGGTCGACTTGCCGGCACCGTTCTCGCCGAGCAGGGCATGGATCTCTCCAGGCTCCACCGTCAGGTCGATGTGGTCGTTGGCGACCAGATCACCGAACCGCTTGGTGATGCCGCGCAGTTCGAGTCTCAGCGCAACCTCCTGCGAGTGCGAGCGATGGTGCAGCGTAGCCGCTGCCGAGCCGGTCACCGGGCCTGACCGGGCATCGGGTGGTGCGGACCGGCCGCCCCGACCACGCGGGTGGTGTCCCCGCGTACGTCGAGGCGGCCGGTCGTCGTGCCAGGGGTCCGCCGGCCCCGCCGCCGGATTCGCGCGACGGGGTGGCGGGACGGTCACTTGGCCGGCTGGGCCTTCGAGGTGACCGTGATGGTGCCCGCGGCGATGTCCGCCTTGATCTTCTCGACCTCGACCTTCAGGTCCGCCGGGACCTTGCTGTCGAACTCGTGGTACGGGGCGAGCGACACGCCGTTGTTGGCCAGCGTGCCCACGAAGCCCGGCTCGGCCTGGAGCTTCTCCCCGCCGGCGGCCTTGACCACGGCCTCCTTGACGGCGTCGGCGATGTTCTTGACCACGGTGGTCAGCAGCACCGGGCAGTTCGGGGTGCTCTCGCAGCCGTCGGCGTCGACCCAGATGACCGAGTACTTGCCGCCGGAGGCCTGCGCCGCCGCGGTGGTGCCGAGGCCCGCGCCACCGGCGACCGGCATGATGATGTCCGCGCCCTGGGCGACCAGCGTGTCGGAGACCTTCTTGCCCTCGTCCTGCTTGACGAAGTCGTTGGTGAAGGAGCCCTTCTGGGTGGCCTTGTCCCAGCCGAGGACCTGGACGTTCTTGCCCTTGGCCTTGTTGTAGTACGCCACGCCGTCGACGAAGCCGTCCATGAAGATCGTCACCGGCGGGATCGGCAGACCGCCGTAGGTGCCGACCTCGCCGGTCTTGGTCATCCCGGCGGCCAGGTAGCCGGCCTGGAACGCGGCCTGCGCGGTGTCGAACTGCATCGGGTAGACGTTCGTCTCCGGCAGCTTCGAGTCGACGATCCCGAACTGCTGGTTCGGGTTCGCAATGGCGATCTTCTTGGTGGCGTCCTGCATCAGGCCACCGACGGCCAGGATGAAGTCGCACTTCTGGTTGACGAACTGGGTCAGGTTGACCTCGTAGTCCGCCTCGGCCTTCGACGCGACGTACTTGATGTCGATGTTGCTGTTGGCCTTCTTGGCCTCCTCCAGGCCCTTCCAGGCGGAGGTGTTGAACGACTTGTCGTCGATGCCGCCGACGTCGGTCACCATGCAGGCGCTGTACTTCTTGGCGCCGGTGTCGCCGGTGCCGTTGTCGTCCTTGGGGGCCTCACCACACGCGGCAGCGCCCAGCACGAGCCCACCCGCCACGAAGGCGGAGGCGATCCGCATCCCACGCACAGAGCGCAAGACGTCTCCTTCCCATTGCACACCGCTGTGCGCGGTGGCAGCCCTTGAGCCGGCCTGCGCGCAGCCGCCGGCGTCCCACGTTACGGACGGGAGCGTACGCCCGCGCCCACCCACCGGCCGACAATCGTGCACGACTGTTGAGTGCCCGTTACCCCTACGTAACCCTTGGGTGGGGCACATCACCTCTCGTGCCGGTAGTGGGCCGGCCTGCCGTCACGAACATCCGGTTCCCGCGCCTCTCCCCTGGTCAGGACGTTACCGCCAGAAGACCGCCACCGCGGCGTTGACCAGGGTCAAACCAACGATCGCGAGGAAGTGGCCACGGTTGACCGACGCCCGCTTACGGGAGAAGAAGACCATGACAAAGATCAGCAGCGCGAGCACCAACTTGGTAACAAGTTTGGCCGGGGCTGGTTCGTCGCCGTCGCGCAGCGGAGCGGACAGCCCGATGCCGGTCAGCAAACCGATGACCGACCCCCAGAGCATGGCGGGGCTGATCTGCAGCCGACCCGCGACGTACTGGGTGATCGCGCCGCCGAGCAGCAGCGCGAACCCGATCAGATGGACGTAGAGAAGTACGAGACGAAGAGCTTCCACCCGACCATCCTCCCCCATCAACGACGTTTTGTAGTAGGGGCCCGCCGGGACGCGGGTCAGGAGGTGCCGGGTGCGGCCGCGCCAAGTCGGCGGGCCGCCAGCACCAGGGCCAGCCCGGCCAGGGCGTAGCCGGCGAGCACCGCGAACGACCGGCCGGCACCGGCCCCGTCGAAGAAGGCGACCGAACGCAGCAGCGTGCCGCCCGCGCCCACCGGCAGCCACTGCCCGACCGTCCCCCACGGCCGGGGCAGCAACTCCGGGGCGGCGGCGACCGCCGAGAGCGGGTTGCCGACCAGGAAGACCAGCAGCGCGCCGAGCCCGACGCCGGGGCGACCGAGCAGCGCGCCGAGGCCGGCCACCGCGCCGGCGGCGGCCAGCGCGAACAGGCCGATCGCCCCCGCCTCGGCCCACGGGTCCCCGCCGAGGACCCCGAGCCAGCCGTGCAGCACCGCCACGCCGGCGACGCCGGCCAGCGCCGCGTACCCGAGCAGGCCGGCGACCCGCGCCGCCCGGCCGGGGACCAGCAGGACCAGCAGGGCCCCGGCGAGCATGCCGGTCAGCGCGAGCGGCAGGAACCCGGCGGCGAACCCCGCGCCCCGGGGGTCGTCCGGGTCGGCGGGCACGACCTCGGTCACCGGCACCGGCCGGCCGTCGGCAAGCCGTGCGGACGCCTCGGTGAGCAGGGCGGCGACGGCGGGGCCGGCGGCCGGGGCGGTGCGCAGGGAGACGCCGTCGGGGCCGACGACCCAGGCGGCGTACACCTCGCGGTTTCGCAGGGCCCGGTCGGCCGCCGCGGTGTCGGGCAGCGTGGTCACCGCGAACGCGTCGGGGCCGGCGGCGGCGAGCCGGCCGGCGAGGTCGGCGGCGGCCGGCGCGGGGCCCGCGACGGCGACCGGCAGGTCACGCGGCGCGAGGTGCGTCGCAGGGGCCGCGAACAGGGGTACGAGCAGCGCCTGCGCCACCACCGCGAGCGCGGCGACGCCGAGGGCGAGCAGCAGCGGCGACCGGAGTCTGGTCATCTCCACTCCTTAAAACGAATGTTCGTTCTCTTAGAGACGAGGGTGCGCCCGACGGGGCACCGACGTCAAGAACGAACATTCGTTTTATGCTGAGAGGCGTGCCACGCGTCTCCGACGAACACCTCGCCGCCCGCCGCCAGCAGATCCTCGACGCCGCCCGCCGCTGCTTCCTGCGTGACGGCTTCCACCGCACCTCGATGCAGGACGTGATCGCCGAGGCCGGGCTGTCCGTCGGCGCGGTCTACCGCTACTTCCCCAGCAAGAACCACCTGATCACCGCCATCGCCCAGTCCGTGATCGGCGGCGCGGACCACATCTTCGCCGGGTTCACCGCCAGCGACCCGCCGCTGCCGCTGGTCGAGGCGCTCGACCGCGCCCTGACCTACGTCGACGGGCAGGCCGGCCCCGACGGCATCCTCCCCCTGGCCCTGCAGGTGTGGAGCGAGGCGCAGCGCGACCCGACCCTCGCCGAGTTCGTCCGGGCCACGTACGACCGGCTACGTCGACACTGGACGGCGCTCGCCGCGCGCGCCCGGGACGCCGGCGAGCTGCCCCCCGACGCCGACCCGGAGGCCGTCGGGGCGGCCCTGTTCGGCCTGATCCCCGGCTACTTCACGCAGAAGATCCTCACCGGCGCCCCGGACCGCGCCACCTACCTGGCCGGCGTCCACTCCCTCCTCCGCCGCACCCGATAGCCACGCCGGCACCCACGGCACCGGTCCGCCGGCGACGGAGGTTGCCTTCTGAAGAGCTGCGACATCCATGGCTCAATCGCTCGCCATCCGCCCGACCGCGCAGAGCTGAAGCCGGGAAGGGCTTGACGCGCCAACGCCCATCGCGCATGGTCGATAGACATCGATGACTTCGAATGTTCCGACACTGGGAGGACGGATGAAGGCCTTCGTCACCACCGCCGGGGCTGCGGCCCTGCTGCTCCTCGCCACGGGCAGCGTGTCCTACGGCCGGCCGGCGGCCGACACGCCCTGCACCGGGCAGATCCACGCGAACCCGGGATTCGAGCTCGGCACCACCGGCTGGACCGCCGGCCCCCGCACCGTCGTGCTCGGCGACGCGACCCGGCCCGCACACACCGGCCTCGCGTACGCCACCTTCGCCGGGCTGGACGTGACGCGTTCCGACTTGCTACGCACCACCGTCACGGTGCCGGCCGGCTGCGACCTGACGGTCCGCTTCTGGGTCCGGACCACCACCACGGAGACCAGCCGCAGCGATTACCTGAACGTCGGGCTGGCAGTCACCGGGATACCCCCGAAGACGAGGTTCTCGCTGGCCTTCGACGGCGGGTCGCAGTGGCGGCAGTACAGCATGTCGACCGGGACGGCGACGACCGAGCGCACCGCGACGGCCAGCTTCCTCGCCAGCGAGACTGCTGGCAACGGCGTCACGGCCTTCGACGTCGACGATGTGACCTTCACCTTGAGCTGACCAGGCGGGACCGCCAGAACCGCCCAAGACCGCAAGGGCCGAAGCGGCCTTCCAGGTGGAAGCAGAGCCGCTGACGCCCCGGACACGTAGGGGCAGCACCTACACCCACCAGAGTTGGAAGGTGGGGCCGTCGGCCGGGAGGGTCACCGTGCCGTCGGCGTCCGGGCGCAGCGCCGGGGCACCTCCGTAGGCGTTCTCGGCGGCCGGCAGGCCGGCGATCCGGACCGGGGTGCCGGCCGCCCGCCGGGCCAGCACCAGCACGCCGCCGGTCGGCGTCTCGCGGAGGAAGACCAGCGTGTCCGCGTCGACGTGCACCCAGCGCAGGCCGCCGTGGCGCAGCGCCGGCTCGGCGCGGCGCAGCGCGATCAGCTTCCGGTACGCGGCGAACGTGCCGGCGTCCCAGGTGTCCGGCCGGTGCCACGGCATCGGGGTACGCGAGCCCTCCCCGTTCGCCCCGGTCAGCCCCAGCTCGTCCCCGGCGAAGATCACCGGGGTGCCCGGCATGGTGGCGAGCAGCCCGGCGGCCACCTCCTGCCGGGCGGCGTCGCCGACCACGGTGCGGATCCGGGCCGAGTCGTGCGAGCCGAGCAGCTGCCACGAGTGCACGTACGACCGCCAGGAGATCAGCGACCGGTAGGTGTCCATGGTGGCGCGAATGGCGTGGGCGTCGCGCCGCCGCACCCCGCCGGGGGTGCCGAGGAAGTTCGGCACCAGCTCGGAGCCGTGGCGCAGCCAGGACCAGACCGGGTCGGTGAAGCCGACGTAGTTCATCGTGCCGTGCCAGCCGTCGCGGTCCAGGTCGCCGGTGTGGTCGTGACCGTGTTCGGCGAGCAGCAGCCCGTCGGCCCGGGTCTGCGCCACCACCTCGCGCAGCAGCCGCGCAACCTCGTGGGTGTACGCGTCCGCGCCCCGCCGGCCGGTCATGTTCGCCACGTCCACCCGCCACCCGTCGAGGGAGTACGGCGGGCGCAGCCAGCGGCGCAGCGGCGAGTCGGTGGCGGTGGCGAAGCGGCGGCGCAGCTCGGCGCTGCCCCAGTTGAGCTTCGGCAGCGACTTGACCCCGTTCCAGGACTCGAAGTCCCCGCCGGCCAGGTCGAAGTAGTACAGCTCCCGCTCGGGGGCGGTCACGTCGGAGGCGGCGGCGGTGAACCAGTGGTGGGCGTCGCCGGTGTGATTGCTGGTGATGTCGCCGAGCAGCCGCCAGCGGCGGGCGTGTACCGCCTCGGCGAGCCGGGCGAGCGCGGCGTCCCCGCCGAGCAGCGGGTCGACCGTGTCGAAGCTCGCCGCGTCGTAGCGGTGGTTGGAGCGGGCCGGGAGGATCGGGGTCAGGTAGACGGTGTTGACGCCGAGCCGCTCCAGGTGGTCCAGCCGCTCGGCGATGCCGTCGAGGTCCCCGCCGTAGAACTGGCGTGGGGCCTGCGGGCCGCGCCCGATCACGGGGGTGTCCCAGTCGCAGGGGATGGCCCAGTCCGGGGCGGCCCGGCCGTCGGCGGCGGCGGAGCGGGCGAACCGGTCGGGGAAGATCTGGTAGATCACCGCGTCCCGGGCCCAGGCAGGCGGCGGGGCGTGACTGACCAGCTTGAAGTCGCCGTTGTCGGGCACGTCGTGGTCGGCGACCCCGGCGGCGGTGAGCCACCGGTAGCCACCGTCCGCGCCGGTGAGCATGAACCGGTAGTTGCTCACCGGGTTGCGCACCTCCACGTCGGCACGCCACCAGACGTCCGAGCCGGTGCGGCGGTCGACGACGGCCTCGGCGAAGCGCGGCTCGCCGTCGGGCGTGCTGCGCACGTGCACGGTGCGCACGTCGGTCCCGGCGGGAACCCGGACGAAGACCGGGACGGTCTGCCCGAGCGTGGGCTCCTGCTCGGGGACGTAGGTGGCGGAGCCGTCGTGGTGCGGTCGCAGATGCATTGGTTCACCTCGGAGCCGGGGAGGCTCAGCCCTTGACGGCTCCGGCGGTGAGGCCGGAGACGATGTACCGCTGGAGGAGCTGGAAGACCAGCACGGTGGGGATCGCGGTGAGCAGGGTGCCCGCCGCGAACATCCCGAAGTTGTTGTTGCGCTCGCCGGCCACCAGGCCGAACATGCCGACCGCGAGGGTCTTCGACCCGGTGTTGGTCAGGAACACGTTGGCGATCATGAACTCGTTGATCGTGCCGATGAACGACAGCAGGGCGGTCACCGCGAGGATCGGCGCCACCAGCGGCAGCATGATCCGGAAGAAGACCTGGGCGTGCGACGCGCCGTCCATGGTGGCGGACTCGTCCAGTTCCCGGGGAAGGGTGTCGAAGAAGCCCTTCATCAGCCAGGTATTCACCCCGAGCGCACCGCCCATGTAGAGCAGGAACAGGCCCCACGGGGTGTTGAAGCCGATCGCCGGCCACAGGTCGGTGACCGTGGTGAAGATCAGGAAGATCGCCACGATCGCCAGGAACTGCGGGAACATCTGGATCAGCAGCAGGGTGAGCAGGCCGACCCGGCGGCCGGCGAAGCGCATCCGGGAGAACGCGTACGCCGCCAGCGAGGACAGGAAGATCGACACGAAGCTGGCCAGCCCGGCGATCAGCAGCGAGTTGACGAACCAGCGCCCGAACGCCGTGTCCTCGAACAGGTTGGCGAAGTTCTCGAACGACACCCCGCCGGTCGGTACGAGGGCGGTCGACGACAGGGTGCCCAGCGGGTTGAGCGCCGCCGAGAGCACGAACAGGATCGGGAAGAGGCTGAACGCCACGGCCAGCGCCCCGACCACGTGCCGCCAGCCGACCTGGGCCAGCCAGCGGTGGCGTCGCCGGCCGGTGGCGTTGCGGTTGACCGCCGGGGCGTCCGCGTGGGTGGTCACGAGTAGACCTCCTCCTGCTTGCGGGTGCTGCGGAAGCTGATCGCCGACACCGTCGCCACGATCGCGAAAATGAAGATCGACACCGCCGCCGCCGTTCCGAACTCCGCGCCCTGCGCGCCGAAGGCCAGCCGGTACGTGTAGGTGATCAGCAAATCGGTCGCCCCGTTGCGCGGGTTGTCCGCCGGGAACGGGCCGCCCTCGGTGGTCAACCAGATCGCGTTGATGTTGTTGAAGTTGTACGCGAACGACGCGATCAGCAGCGGGGCGAGCGCCACCAGCAGCAGCGGCAGGGTGACCGCGCGGAACGACTGCCAGGGCGAGGCGCCGTCGACCGAGGTGGCCTCGGTCAGCTCCCGGGGGATGGCCTGGAGTGCGCCGGTGGCGACCAGGAACATGTACGGGTAGCCCAGCCAGAGCTGCACCAGCAGCACCGCCGCCCGCGCCGACCAGTCCTGGCCGAACCAGTCGACGCCGAGCCCGAACAGGTTGTTGATCAGCCCGAAGTCGGTGTTGAACATGTCCCGCCAGACCAGCAGCATCGCAAACGACGGCATGGCGTACGGCAGGATCAGCAGCACCCGGTAGAGGTTGGTGCCGCGCATCCGGGGCGAGTGCAGGGCCAGCGCGATGGCCATGCCGAGCAGGAAGGTGAGTCCGGTCGAGCCGGTCGCGAAGGCGAAGTTCCACAGCAGGGTGCCGAAGAACGGCCCGGAGATGTTCGGGTCGGTGAGCACCCGGGAGAAGTTCTCTCCCCCGACGTTGACCTTCCAGCCCTGGGCGAGGCGCTCGCCGTCGGCGGCGACGAACGATCCGGCCTTCTCGTCGGCCGTCCAGGTCCTGCCGCTCTCGCGGTCGGTGATGCAGTCGCATCCCGCGTCGTACGCCCGGATCGCCCTGCCCTCGTAGGCGCGGGACAGGCCGGAGGAGCGCAGCGCGCCGTCGGCGGTCGGCACCACCAGGTCGGTGATCTCCTGGCTGCGGGTGCTGGCCTGGCCGAAGGTGAGCACCGTGTAGCCGTCGGCGGCGGTGACCCTGCCGCCCGGGGCGACGGTGACGTCGGCGGCGTCGAGCCGGCGCAGCCCGCCGGCGTCGCCTGCGGAGACCGCGCCGGTGGCCGGGTCGGTGACCAGGAAGACCAGCGGGCCGGTGACCGGGTCCCCCTCGCTGGCGACCGACAGGGTGTACTCGGTGGAGCCGGGGACCTGCTGCACCGAGGAGCTCTGGATCGCGACGATCGCGTCGTCCTTGCTGCCCCGGTGGCCGTCGCCGAAGTTCGTGAAGGCGGTGCTGGCGGTGTAGAGGACCGGGAAGACCTGGAAGGCGATCAGGAAGACCGTGCCGGGCAACAGGTACTTGGCGGGGATGTGCCGGGGGGTGAGGTACAGGTAGAACAGGCCGGTGGTGGTGGCCACCAGCAGGGCCAGACCGACCCATTTCCCGGCCCCGACGAGCGGGAAGGCCGCCCAGATCGCGATCCCGGCCACCAGGCCGAGCAGGACCACCTTGACGACGAGGCCGGTCGCGGTGATCGGCACGTGGTTCCGCACGGTGCGCGGGAGCCCGGTGCCGACGGACCCCCGGCCCGAGTTCCGCGTGGACCTCGGGCCGGACAGCTTCGTGCTCATTACTTGATCTGGCCGGAGATCGTCTTGCCGGCTGCGGTGATCGTCTTGGCCGGGTCGGCGCCGCCGATGATCGCGGCCTCGGCCTTGCCGAACGGGTCCCAGATCGCGGCCATGGCCGGGATCGCGGGAAGCACCTGGCCGTTCTTGCCGGCCTCGGTGAACTTGGCCAGGTCCGGGTCGCTGCCCTTGACCTGGTCGAGCGCGGCGGTCAGCGCCGGCGGGCGCGGCTCGGCGTCGTACAGGGCCACGGCCAGGTCCGGCTTGGTGGTGTAGTTCGCCACGAACTCCTGGGCCAGGGCCTTGTTCTTGCCCTTGGCGGCCACGTAGAACGCCTGGACACCCACGAACGGCTGGGCTTCCCTGCCGCCGGCGAAGCCGGGGACCGGGGAGATGTCGTACGGGATGTTGGCCTTCTTGGCGTCGGCGATGGCCCACGGCCCGGAAACCAGGTAGGCGCACTTCTTGCCGGTGAAGGTGGCGATCGCGTTCTCGGGGGTGATGGAGCGCTTGAGCGCGCCCTCGCCCTTCTCGCCGAGCTTCGCGATCTTCTGGAACGCGGCGATCGACTCCGGCTTGCCCACGCCCAGGTCCTTCGGGTCGTAGTCGCCGTTCGCGCCGGTGCCGAAGAGGTAGCCGCCGGCCGAGGTGTACAGCGGGTAGATGTGGTACGCGTCGCCGTTCTGGCCGGACTGGAGGCAGAGGATCTCGCTGGCCTTCTTCTCGGCCTTGAGCTTCTTGCCGGTGGCGACCAGGTCCTCGATCGTCTTCGGGGCCTCGGGGGCCAGCTCGGTGTTGCGGATCAGCGCCAGGTTCTCCATGGCGTACGGCACGCCGTAGAGCTGGCCGTTGAAGGTCACGGCCTTGACGGCGGTCTCGTTGAAGCCGCTCTTCTGGTCGGCGGCGAGCTGCACCGGGTCGATGGCACCGTTCTGGACCAGGTTGCCGATCCAGTCGTGCGCGCCGACCACGACGTCCGGGCCGCTGCCCTGCTGCGACGCGGTGACGAAGTTGGTCTGCAGGTCCTTGGAGACTGCCTGCACCTCGACGGTCACGCCGTTGGTCTGGCCGAACGTCTCGGCGAACGGCTTCAGGGCGGCGGTCCGCTTGTCGTCGGCCCAGATCACCAGCTTCCCGCCGGCGGCTCCGGCGGACTCCTTCGTGGCCGGCGCGCTGCTGTCGTCGTCGCTGCCACCACATCCGGAGGCGGCCAGCGCCAGGCCGAGGACGGCGACCACACCCGCGGTACGGATGCGCATCGGTACTCCTGTCGTCATGGTGGATCCGCCGGGGAAAGGGCGGCCCGCCAGTGGAAACCTCTGTAAGTTCTTGCCAACCGGCGCCGGGGTGCTGCGCCGCAGCTCTCGCATGTTGCGGGGACGTTAGCAAGAGGTTGCAGACAATGGAAGGGATTGCAGAAAGGTACGCAAGAACTTGCCGGTGGGCTAAAGTGCCGCCATGCGCGCTCGACTGTCCGACATCGCCCAACAGGCCGAAGTCAGCGAGGCCACGGTGTCGCGGGTGCTCAACGACCGCCCCGGCGTGGCCCCGGAGACCCGGCAGGCCGTCCTGACCGCCCTCGACGTCCTCGGCTACGAGCGCCCGGCCCGGCTGCGCAAACGCAGCGCCGGCCTCGTCGGCCTGGTGGTGCCGGAGCTGGACAACCCGATCTTCCCCGCCTTCGCCCAGGTGATCGAGTCGACGCTGGCGCAGAGCGGGTTCACCCCGGTGCTGTGCACCCAGACCCCAGGCGGGGTCACCGAGGACGAGTACGTCGAGATGCTGCTCGACCGCCAGGTCTCCGGGATCGTCTTCGTCTCCGGCCTGCACGCCGACACCGCCGCCAACCACGACCGGTACCGCGCGCTGATCGCCCGGCCGCTACCCGTCGTCATGATCAACGGGTACGTCCCCGGGATCGCCGCACCCTTCGTCTCCTGCGACGACCGGGAGGCGACCGAGTTGGCCGTCGCCCACCTGGTCGCCCTCGGGCACCGACGGATCGGGCTGATCACCGGCCCGGACCGGTTCGTCCCGGTGCAGCGCCGGGTGGCCGGCTGGCGGGCCGCCATGAAGCGCCTGGCGGGCCTGCCGGAGGCCGAGCTGGACGGGCTGGCCGAGCTGACCCTGTTCGGCGTGGAGGGCGGCGAGGCCGCCGCGGGGCGGCTGCTGGAGCGCGGGGTGACCGGCGTCGTCTGCGGCTCCGACCTGATGGCCCTCGGCTCGATCCGGGCCGCCCGGCAGCGCGGCCTGTCCGTCCCCGGAGACCTGTCGGTGGTCGGGTACGACGACTCGCCGCTGATGGCCTTCACCGACCCGCCGCTGACCACCATGCGCCAGCCGGTGGCCGCCATGGCGGTGGCCGCCGTCCGGGCCCTGGTCGACGAGATCAACGGGCACGCCGCCCCGCACTCGGAGTACCTGTTCCGACCCGAGCTGGTGGTACGCGGCTCGACCACCGTCGCCCGACAGCCGGCCTCCGCCCTGGCCGGAAGCGCCGGATGACCGGCGTCATTCCTTGCGCAAACCCTGCTTGACTCTTGCAATGGCGGGCGGCATCCTGCTCTGACCACCCGCGTGGCACACCGCCGTGCCACGCACGACCCCACGCCGTCCCGCGCCACAGAACGGGGATCGCCACGATGAGCGCCAGCACCCCCACGCCGCTGACCTCCGACGACTGGTGGCGCGCTGCGGTCGTCTACCAGGTCTACGTCCGCAGCTTCGCCGACTCCGACGGCGACGGCGTCGGCGACCTACAGGGCATCCGCGAACGGCTGCCGTACCTGCGCGACCTCGGGGTCGACGCGCTCTGGCTGACCCCCTTCTACACCTCGCCCATGGTCGACGGCGGCTACGACGTGGCCGACTACCGCGATGTCGACCCGATGTTCGGCACCCTGGCCGACTTCGACCACATGATCACCGACGCGCACGCGCTCGGCCTGCGGATCATCGTCGACATCGTGCCCAACCACACCTCCAGCGCGCACCCGTGGTTCGTCGCCGCGCTCGCCGCCACCCCCGGCTCCCCGGCGCGGGCCCGCTACCTGTTCGCCGAGGGCCGGGGTGAGCACGGCGAGCTTCCGCCGAACGACTGGGAGAGCATCTTCGGCGGGCCGGCCTGGACCCGGGTCCCCGACGGCCAGTGGTACCTGCACCTGTTCGACCCGACCCAGCCCGACCTCAACTGGCGCCACCCCGAGGTCCGCGCCGAGTTCGCCGACGTCCTGCGCTTCTGGCTCGACCGGGGCGTCGACGGTTTCCGCATCGACGTGGCCCACGGCATGATCAAGGCCGAGGGGCTGCCGGACGTCGGCTTCAGCACCATGACCACCGGACGGCGCCAGGTGGAACTGCTCGGCAAGGGCCGGCTGCCGTACTTCGACCAGGACGAGGTGCACGAGATCTACCGGGCCTGGCGGCCGATCCTGGACAGCTACCCGGGCGGCCGGATAGCGGTCGCCGAGGCGTGGGCCGAGACTCCGCAGCGGCTGGCCCGCTACATCGGGCCGGACGAGCTGCACCAGGCGTTCAGCTTCGACTTCCTCGACGCCACCTGGTCGGCCGACTCGTTCCGCAAGGTGATCGACACCGCCCTGGCCGAGGCGACCATCGTCGGCGCGCCGACCACCTGGGTGCTGTCCAACCACGACAAGCAGCGGCACGTCACCCGGTACGGCGACGGCGAGGTCGGCCTGCGCCGGGCGCGGGCAGCCAGCCTGCTGATGCTCGCCCTGCCCGGCTGCGCATACCTGTACCAGGGCGAGGAGCTGGGCCTGCCGGAGGTGCTCGACCTGCCGGACGAGCTGCGCCAGGACCCGTCGTTCCTGCGCACCGGCGAGAGCCGGGACGGCTGCCGGGTGCCGATCCCGTGGAGCGGCGAGCTGGCCCCGTACGGCTTCGGGCCGGCCGGCAGCGAGCTGAGCTGGCTGCCGGCCCCCGCCACCTGGGCCGCCCTCTCGGTCGCCGCCCAGGCCGGCACGCCCGGCTCGACACTGGAGCTCTACCGCGCGGCCCTGCGGATCCGGCGCACCCACCCGGCGCTCGCCCGGGACGCCGACGGCGTCACCTGGCTGGAGGCGGCCGGCCCCGGCGTGCTGGCGTTCCGCCGCACCGGCGGCGGCGCGGAGCTGACCTGCGTGGTCAACCTCAGCGACGCCCCGGTCCTGATCGACGGGAACGGCCAGCCGGTCGTGGCCAGCGCGGAGCTGACCAGACAGGGCGTCGGGCACGTCCTGCCGGTCGACGCCACCGCGTGGTTCGAACGGCGCTGAGCCGGGTGGGATGGCCGACGGAGTGTCGATGATCACCCTTCCTCCGGGAAGTTCCGGCGTCTCCGACGGCTTCCTGCATCCAGTAGCACCAATCGCAGGAACAGGAGCCGGAAGAATGAGCACCGCGTTCGACAACGTCACCGTAGGTCGTCACACCCTCCGCAACCGGGTCGTCATGGCACCCATGACGCGCAGCCGGGCCCACGGGCCGGGGGCCAGCCCGACCGAGCTGATGGCCACCTACTACGCCCAGCGCGCCGGCGCCGGGCTGATCGTCACCGAGGGTGTGCAACCCTCGGCGATCGGCCAGGGCTACCTCGCCACCCCGGGCCTGCACAGCGCCGAGCAGGTCGCCGGCTGGCGGCGGGTGACCGACGCGGTGCACGAGCGGAATGGCGTGATCTTCGCGCAGCTCATGCACGTCGGGCGGATCGCCCACCCGGACAACACGGGGCTCGCCCCGGTGGGCGCGTCGGCCGTGCCGGCGGCCGGGACGATCTTCACCCCCACCGGTCCGCAGGAGCACCCCACACCCGAGCCGTTGGACGCCGAGGGCATCCGCACAACGGTCGCGGACTTCGTGGCGGCGGCCCGCAACGCCGTCGACGCCGGTTTCGACGGGGTGGAGCTGCACGGTGCCAACGGCTACCTGCTGCACCAGTTCCTCTCCACCAACGCCAACCGCCGAGACGACGGGTACGGCGGCGACGTGGCAGGCCGCATCCGGCTCGTCGTCGAGGTGGCCACAGCCGTGGCGGAGGCGATCGGCGCCGACCGGGTCGGGCTGCGGATCTCGCCGGCCAACCCGTTCAACGACATCGTCGAGGATGGCCACCGCGAGACGTACCTGGCTCTGGTCGACGCACTCGCCCCGCTCGGGCTGGCGTACCTGCACATGGCCGAGGGGGCGGACACGGAGTTCACGCCCGTGCTGCGCAGGCGGTGGTCCGGGGTGCTGATCCTCAACCCGTACACCCCCGACGGCTGGACCGGGCCGGAGGCGCTGAAGCTGATCGAGGGCGGCGACGCCGACCTGATCTCGTACGGCGCGCTCTTCCTCGCCAACCCGGACCTGCCCCGGCGGCTGGCCGAGGGCGGCCCGTTCAACGCCCCCGACTACACGACGGCGTACGGCGGCGACCACAAGGGCTACACCGACTACCCCGGGCTCCCCGACGACCGGGGGTGACCAGCCAGCGAGCCCGGATCACCGGCCCCTCTCGGTGAGGAGTTCGGCGATCCGGGCGAAGCCGGCGCGCAGCTCGGCCTCGTCGGGCGCGGGGCGGGCGCCGGCCCGCTCGTCCACCTCGGCGGCGGCCTCCAACTCCTCGTCGATGACGTCGTCGAAGTCGCCGTAGAGGTCGGACGCCTCGATCCGGGCCGACTCGTCGGAGGCGGCGATCCGGGCGGCGGCGATCTCCCCGCGGATCTCGTCGGGCGACAGGGCGGGCACCAGGGGCTCGACCACCGCCATGAACTGCTCCTCGGCCACCACCGACTCGGCGAGGGCCAGCGCGTGCGGTCGCTCGTACGGTCCGCAGACCACCGGCTCCCACTCGTCGACGTCGTCGAGCGGGCCGAACGTGATGATCCACGGCAGGCCGAGCATCGGCGAGTCGTCCGGCAGGTCCAACGTCACGAGTGCGCCCACGGGCCCATCATGGCCGGCTCTCACGTTCACGTGAGGCATTTGCCCGAATTGGCCGGCTACCCCGGGGTCAACCCGCTCCCCCGGGCACGCCCGGGCCCGGGTCGGCGTCGGTCGTGGCGTCGACGGCGGCCGGCGCCGACCCCTCGGCCAGGTCCACCACCCGGCCGTACGGGCTGGTCGCGGCGAGCGCCGCGCCGAACAGGACGAGCTGGTTGAGCAGGTAGAGGTAGAGCAGCAGGCCGACCGCGCCGGCCACCACCGTGTACGCCGGATTCCGCTCGGTACGCACCACGTAGAACCGCCCGACCGTGTTCAGCAGCGTGATGCCCACCGCGACGGCGAACACCACCGGGCGCAGCCGGCGGCGGCTCATCCGCAGCCGGGGCACCGCGACGAGTAGGGCGGCGGCCAGCACCGCGTTGATCAGCACGCTGAGCGCCGCGCTGACCACGGTCAGCCCCACCGAGCCGGTGCTGCGCAGCAGGAAACGCAGCAGCGACTCCAGCGCGTCCACGGCGGCCACCGACAGGCCGAGCAGGACGAACACCC
This sequence comes from Micromonospora sp. KC207, assembly GCF_004348615.1. Classification (NCBI taxonomy): domain Bacteria; kingdom Bacillati; phylum Actinomycetota; class Actinomycetes; order Micromonosporales; family Micromonosporaceae; genus Micromonospora; species Micromonospora sp. KC207. The sequence continues at coordinate 4,395 of NZ_SMKJ01000043.1, read as the reverse complement.
CCACCAGCACGCCCAGGTCGACCAGCCGCCGCACCACCAGGTTGCCGGGCTGCTGGTTGAGCCCGTACATCAGCCGCTGCGACGAGCGGATCGCCTCCACCCAGCCGATCCCGGTGAAGACCAGGATGACCAGGCCCACCACCCCGACCGTGTTGCTGCTCTGGGCGATCTGCTCCGGGTCGAGGAAGGGCAGGTTCTCCTCGAGGAAGCCCGCCGCCGCGTTGCTGACCTCGTCGTTGTCCTCCAGGATCGCCCCGAAGATCGAGTAGGCGACCAGGGCGAGCGCGAAGACCGCGAAGAAGCCGTAGTACGCGATCGCCGCCGCCAGCCGCCCGCCGAGCACCTCGGCGTACAGGTTCCCGGCCCGCCACAGGTGGTCGAAGGTCCGCGACCGGCGGCGCGCGGCGCTCACCCGCCGGTCGACGCCGGCCCCGATCCGCCCGAAGACCTCCACGCCGTCATCCTCGCCGATCCGTCGCCGGCACGGGAGTGCCCCGCCGGGTCAGGACACACCGAGAAGGAAGTCGCGGCGCGGCTGCCACCGGGTCTGGCCGCTGTGCGAGAAGAGGGTGAACGCGTCCACCTCGAACATCGCCGAGAAGTCCGCCAGGTCCTCGTACGCCCGGTCCAGCGCCTCCGGCGCGACGTCCTGTGCCACCGTGACGTGCGGGTGGTACGGGAAACGGGTCTCGCGGCGCAGCTCGGGGGCCGCGTTGATGGCCGCGGCGAGCAGCTCGCACTCGCTGATCCCGGCGGCCACCGTGACGAACACCACCTGGGTCACCGGGCGGAACGTGCCGGTGCCCCGCAGGTGCAGGGTGAACGGCAGGTGCATGGCGGCCACCACGGCGAGGTGCCGCTCGACCGTCGGCAGCGCCGCAACCGGGATCTCGGTGGGCCCGAGCAGCGTCACGTGCGCGGGCACCACCAACGGGTCGCCGGCCTCGACCCGGCGCCGGGTGAGCATCCCGCCCCACGGCTCCGGGATGTCCACCGCGATCCCGATCTGGATGGTGTCGCCGGCCTGCGGCGCCCCGTCCCTGCGATCCACGCTCCGCGCCACCCCTTCGGCCACCGACCCGTCCGTCCCCACCCGTACCCGTCGCGCCGGGGCTGCTATCCGAGGCGGACCGGCGGAAGGAACCCGACCCGCTCGTACGCCTCGTGCAGCGTCACCGAGGCGACCGCGCGGGCCTTCTCCGCGCCGGCCGCGAGCAGCTTGTCGAGCTGCGCCGGGTCGTCGAGGTAACTCCGGGTGCGCTCCTGGATCGGCGTGACGAACTCCCGGACCACCTCGCCCAGGTCCTTCTTGAGGTCGCCGTAGCCCCGGCCCGCGTACGCGGCCACCAGGTCGTCGATGCCCCGGCCGGTCAGCGCGGAGTAGATGGTGAGCAGGTTGGATACGCCCGGCTTGGTCTCGGCGTCGAAGACGATCTCCCGGCCGGTGTCGGTGACCGCCGAGCGGATCTTCTTGGCCGAGCGGGCCGGGTCGTCCAGCAGGTCGATGATGCCGGTCGGTGAGGACGACGACTTGGACATCTTCGCCGTCGGCTCCTGCAGGTCGGTGATCTTCGCGGTGTCCTTGACGATGTGCGGCGCGGGAACGACGAACGTCTTGCCGAACTGCGAGTTGAACCGATGGGCCAGGTCGCGGGAGAGCTCCAGGTGCTGGCGCTGGTCCTCGCCGACCGGGACGGCGTGCGCCTGGTAGAGCAGGATGTCGGCGGCCTGGAGGATCGGGTACGTGAACAGGCCGACGCTGGACCGGTCACTGCCCTGCTTCTGCGACTTGTCCTTGAACTGGGTCATCCGGCTGGCCTCGCCGAAGCCGGTGATGCAGCCCAGCACCCAGGCGAGCTGCGGGTGCTCGGGCACCTGCGACTGGGCGAACAGGGTGCTGCGCTCCGGGTCCAGCCCGACGGCGAAGAGCTGCGCGGCGGCCACCCTGGTCCGCTGCCGCAGCACCTTGGGGTCATGCCCGGCCGTGATGGCGTGCAGGTCGACCACGCAGTAGAACGCGTCGTGGGTGTCCTGCAACGCCACCCAGTGCCGCACCGCGCCCAGGTAGTTGCCGAGGTGGAACGAGTCGGCCGTCGGCTGGATTCCGGAGAACACGCGGGGACGGGCGGGTACGTCGGACATGCGGGCAATTCTGTCAGCAACCTGCGGCGTACGTCATGACGGGCCGGCGGGTCGGCTCTCCGCCGCCGATAGCGGGGCGGTGACCTCGCGTCGCGGCTCGGGCAGGCGCACCGCGGCGACCGCAAGCCGCGACACCCGGCGCCCCTCCAGCGCGACCACCCGCAGCAGCCACCCGCCGGGCGGGTCGTCCGGGTCCCGGTCGTCGCCGTCCGCCGCCGGCGGGGCCACCGGCACCTCGTCCCCGACCGCGGGCAGCCGGCCCAGCGCGGCCATCACGTACCCGCTGGCCGTCTCGTACGGGCCGGCGGCCAGCCGCACCCCGGTGCGCTCGGCGAAGTCGGCGAGGTTGAGCCGCCCGTCGACCACGGCGGGCAGGCCGGCCGGCTCCGGCTCGGGGTCGCCGTCGTGCTCGTCGTGGATCTCGCCGACCAGCTCCTCGATCAGGTCCTCGCAGGTGACGATGCCGGCGGTGCCGCCGTACTCGTCGACCACCACCGCCAGGTGGTGCCCCTCGCGGCGCATCTCGGTCAGCGCGGCCAGCACCCGCTTGCTGCCGGGCAGCCGCTTGACCTCCCGGGTCAGCTCGCCCACGGTGGTGCCCGGGTCCAGGTCGGGACGCAGCAGCACGTCGCGCAGGTGCACGAAGCCGACCACGTCGTCGTGGGTGCCGTCGACGACCGGGTACCGGCGGTGCGTCTCGGCCCGGACCAGCCGTTCCGCCTCGACGACGGTCATCGCGACCGACAGGAACACGACCTCGGTGCGGGGCATCATCACCTCGCGGACCAGGCTCGCCCCGGCGACCAGCACCTCGTCGATGATCCGCCGCTCGTCGGCGTCGAGGACGGTGTTGGCGGCGACCAGGTCGCGCAGCTCGGCCTCGCTGATCCGTTCCCGACCGGCGGCCGGGCTGGCCCCGAGGAGGTCGGTGACCAGCCGGGTGGCGCCGTCGGCGGCCCGGACGACCAGCCGGGCGACGGCGCGGGCCAGGGGCCTGGGTTCGCGGCGGGCCCGCCCCGCCGGTCGCCGGCGGAGCCAGGGATCACCCGCTTCCCGCATGACAATTCATCGTAGAGGTCAGCAGAGGTCGGCACAGCCGTTCGCCCGAACGCACGTGTGCGTATCTGTTCAATCATGAAAGGTTGTGATGGAATGTGGAGAGGCGACGTGGAGCGTCGCCACGGCCGGCCGCCGTAAGGTGAGCGCGAACGGCTGCGGCGAGGCGCGGCCAGGCAGGAGGACCCGACGTGAAACTGCTCGTCACCGGCGGCGCCGGCTACATCGGCAGCGTGGTGACCCGGATGCTGCTCGACGCCGGCCACGAGGTGGTCGTCCTCGACGACCTGCGCACCGGGCACCGTGCGGCACTCGCCCCGGACGCCACCTGGGTCGACGCGCCGATCCACGACGCGGCCCAGGTGCTCACCCCCGGGGCGGGCTTCGACGGGGTGCTGCACTTCGCCGCCCTCATCGCCGCCGGCGAGTCCATGGTCAAGCCGGAGCTGTACTGGCACAACAACACCGTCGGCTCGCTCGCCCTGATCGACGCCGTCCGGGCCGCCCGGGTGCCCCGGATGGTCTTCTCCTCCACCGCCGCCGTCTACGGCAACCCGGCCGAGTTGCCCATCCCGGAGACCGCCGTCAAGGCCCCCACCAACACGTACGGGGCCACCAAGCTGGCCGTGGACATGGCGCTCACGTCCGAGGCCATCGGGCACGACCTGGCCGCCGTGTCGCTGCGCTACTTCAACGTCGCCGGGGCGTACCTGAGCGGCGACGTCGCCATCGGCGAGCGGCACGACCCGGAGAGCCACCTCATCCCGATCGCCCTCGACGTCGCCGCCGGCCGGCGGGAGAAGCTCCAACTCTTCGGCGACGACTATCCCACCGTCGACGGCACCTGCGTGCGCGACTACATCCACGTCGAGGACCTGGCCCGCGCCCACCTGCTGGCCCTCACCGCCGCCGTGCCGGGCCGGCACCGCATCTTCAACCTGGGCAACGGCACCGGGTTCACCAACCGACAGGTCGTCGACGTGGTCCGCGAGGTCACCGGCCGGCCGGTGCCGGTCGAGATCGCCCCCCGCCGCGAGGGCGACCCGGCCGAACTGGTCGCCTCCTCCGCCCTGGCCCGCGAGGAGCTGGGTTGGGTGCCCGAGAAGCCGACCCTGCACGACATGGTCGGGGACGCCTGGGCCTTCTACCGCACGCACATCCTGGAGCGTTCGTGACCGACCCCGCACTCCCCGTCCC
>NZ_SMKJ01000439.1:0-3861 GCF_004348615.1 Micromonospora sp. KC207 | reverse complement strand
GGGTGGGGCCGGCTCGGCCGGCCCCACCCGCGCCGCCGGCTCGGCCCCCGCGACCGACGCCGCCGCGCCCGGTGGGGGCGACGCGGCCCACGAGAGCGCCGGGCCGGACGCCGCGCCCGCCGTGGACGAGCTGCCGGGGCTGCGGGCGCAGGCCGAGCAGCTGACCGAGCTGCTCGACCTCGGGTTCCACCACCGGGAGGTGTTGGGCCGGCTGGGCACCACGGTGTCGCTCGGGGTGCTGGTCGCCGGGCCTGCCGGGTCGGGCAAGTCCGCCCTGGTCCGGGCGGTCGCCGCCCGGGTGGGCGCGCGAGTCCGCCCGCTCTGGGCGCCCGAGCTGGCCGCGCTCACCAACGACGCGGCGGCGCGGCGGCTGCGGGCCACCGCCGACGATGTACGCGCAAGCGGCCCCGCGGTGCTGCTGGTCACCGATGTGGAGGCACTCGCCCCGGCCGACGACGCCGGCCCGGTGTCCACGGTGTTCCGTCAGGTGCTCGCCGAGACCGTCCGGGCCGGGGTGGCCGTGGTCTGCACGACCAGCCGCCCCGAGGCGGTCGATCCCGGGCTGCGCGCCCCGGACCTGCTGTCGCTGCGGATCACCGTGCCACTGCCCGACCAGGCGCTGCGCCGGGAGCAGCTGACCGTGCTGACCCGGCAGGTGCCGCTGGCAGAGGACGTCCGGCTGGACGAGGTCGCCGGACGTACCCCCGGGTTCGTCGCCGCCGACCTGGCGGCATTGGTCCGGGAGGCCGGGGTGCGGGCGGCGCTGCGGCAGAAGTCGGCCGACGCGCCGACGGTGGCGAGGGGCGACTTCACCGCCGCCCTGGAGGTGGTCCGGCCGACGACGATGGCCGCGTCCACCCTGGAGCTGGCGGACGTCACCCTCGACGACGTCGGGGACATGGTCGAGGTGAAACAGACGTTGACCGAATCGGTGCTGTGGCCGCTGACCTACCCGGACACCTTCGCGCGGCTGGGCGTGCAGCCGCCGCGCGGGGTGCTGCTCTACGGGCCGCCCGGCTGCGGCAAGACGTACCTGGTGACCGCGCTGGCCGGGTCGGGGCGGGCCAACGTGCTCTCGGTGAAGGGCGCGGAGCTGCTGTCGAAGTGGGTCGGCGAGAGCGAACGGGCGGTCCGGGAGCTGTTCCGTCGCGCCCGGGAGGCCGCCCCGACGCTGATCTTCCTCGACGAGGTGGACGCGCTCGCCCCGGTACGCGGCCAGGCCAGCGACGGGGGCACCACCGACCGGGTGGTCGCCGCCCTGCTCACCGAGCTGGACGGGGTGGAGTCGCTGCGCAACGTGGTGGTGGTCGGCGCGACCAACCGGCCGGACCTGGTGGACCCGGCGCTGCTGCGTCCCGGCCGGCTGGAACGGCTGGTGTACGTGCCGCCGCCGGACGGGGCGGCACGCGCCGAGATCCTGCGCGCCGCCGCCCGCAACGTCCCGTTCGCCGACGACGTCGACCTCGCCGCACTGGGTGACGGGCTGGACGGCTTCTCGGCTGCGGACTGCGCGGCGCTGGTGCGGGAGGCGGCGCTCGCCGCTATGCGCGAGTCGCTGACCGCGTCGACGGTCACGGCGGGGCACGTCGAGGCGGCGAGGCGGCGGGTCCGCCCGTCTCTCGACCCGGCCCAGGTCGCCTGGCTGGCCGCGTACGCGGAGGCCCGCACCACGCGCTGAGGCCACGCCACACGCTGAGGCCACGCCACACGCTGAGGCCGCACCACACGCTGAGGGGCCACTCTGCGGCAGGCGCTACGAAAGCGGTGCCGGCCGCCTCAGAGGGCGGGCGGGATGGCGTCGAGGGAGATCTCGGCGCGCACCGCGTCGCCGTCCTCGATCAGCTTCGCGCCGCACCTGCGGAGCACGGACACGGCACCGGCGTTGTCCCGGGTGGTCTCCGCCACCACCGTGTGCATCCCGGCCGCCGCCGCGAGGTCGAGCAGTTCGCGCAGGGCCGCCGCGCCCACGCCCTGCCCCCGGGCGGAGCGGCCGAGCCAGATTCCCGTCTCCACCGTCCCGGGCTCGGCGCGGCGGGTCATCCGGATCATGCCCAGCACCTCGCCGCCGACGACGATCGCGTACATCGCGGTGCGGGTCGGGCCGTCGAGGCCCGCCATGCCGGTCCGGTAGTAGTTCCGGAACGCCTCCCGCCGGGCGTGCGACCATCCGGCCGGCGCGTCGACCGGAGGCATCACGTCGTCCGGCTCGGCCTCGGCGACGGCCACCGAGAGCAGCGGCTCCAGGTTCCGCTCGTTCACCGGCTCCAACCGGAACGTTCCCGTCACGTGCCGAAGTCTGCCGCCCCGCACCCGCCCGAGTCCACCCTTTACCTCTCCTCCACCGGTCCGACAGCAGGTACGAGCCGGTCGGACGGCGGACGGCCGGGACGGCCGGTCATCCGGGTCAGCCGGGGCCGAACTCGCACAGGACGACCGAGGCGTCGTCGGTGGCCTTGTGCCGGCGCAGCCGGTCCGGCTGGTCGCGCTCGGCGGCGCGGACCCGGTCGATCAGCCCGGCCGGCCCCTCGGCGGTGACCAGGTCCAGCATCCCCGTCCAATCCAGCAGCCCGAACTGCTCGACGGCGCAGGAGGCGCCGTCGGTGAGCAGGGCCGCCCGGCGCAGCCCACCCGGACCGCGCAGCGACTCGGTGCCCGTGACCGCGTGATACGCGGCATCGGGGTTGGCGGCGGCGACCCAGTAGCCGTGGGTGCGGTTCATCCGCTCCCGCTGCAGCCCGACGGCCCGCCGGAACCGGGTGACCGGGTCGTCGTCGCCGGCCGGGGCGGGGCCCTCACCCGGGGGGACTCGGCGGTCCCCGGGCAGGGCGGACGCCGTCTCGCGCAGATCGGCGACCGCGTTCTCCAGCCGGTCGTCGGTGACCGCGCGCACCCGGCCGCCGACGTCGAGCACCAGCGGGCTGTCGCAGAGCACGAGCCAGTCCACCTCCTCGCCGCTCGACCGCAGCAGGCAGGCGGTGGACGAGGGCGTGCCGGGGTGGTCGAGGTCGCAGTCGCCGCCGTGGTCCGCCCGTACAGCCAGGATCGCCGCCGCGAGGGTGCTCATCAGGGTGGCCGCGGGCCGGGCGGCGGCGGCCAGCCCGATCCGGGCGGCGAGGTGGCGGACGTACCAGGCGGGCCCGTGCACGCAGCCGGTGGCGAAGCCCTCCGGCACGGTCGCGCCGTCCAGCACCCCGACCAGGGGGCCGAACCGGAAGACCAGGTCCTCGTTGACGGCCCGGCCGGGTGCCGGCGCGGACGCCGACCGTACCCGCATCGTCGGCCCCGTCGACCCGGCGCGGGTGCCCGGCGCGGCCGCCGCCTCCGCCGGGGTGGTCGCCTGTCCGGTCGTCACGGTCCGTCCGGGTCGGGCGTCCCCGGCCGGTACGCCCCCGTGCGTTGCCGCCATGCTCCGCTCCCTCCGCCGGCGCCCGCCTACCCCGCCAGGCGGGCCGCATGCCCGATCTCGCGCCGTGACCGGGATTCACCCGAGCGGGTACCGCGGGACCGGGTACAGCGGCACGGGGTCGATTGTGCCGGGTCAGCGCCGCCGGTTACGGGCCCGGGAGGAGCGCAACCGGCGCAGCCGGCCGACGAGCACCGGCTCGGCGGCCAGCGCGGCCGGATTGTCCAGCAGACCGTTGAGCAGTTGGTAGTAGCGCGTCGCGGAGAGGCCGAAGGCGTCCCGGATCGCCTGTTCCTTGGCCCCCGCGTGCCGCCACCACTGCTGCTCGAAGGCGAGGACGCGCAGCTCCCGCTCGGTGAGGCCGGGGGCGGCGGCGACCGGCCCGGTGGCCTCGGGCCTGGCGTCCTCGGGCGCTGCGGCGTCGCTCCCGGCGGCCTCGGAGGCGGTGGGGGTGGGGG
>NZ_SMKJ01000438.1:0-3871 GCF_004348615.1 Micromonospora sp. KC207 | reverse complement strand
GCCCCCACCGCACTCACCCACGGTGACGACACCACGGCGAACCGCGAACGCCGCCACATAGGATTGCCGGCAACGCAAAAGCTGTCAACCCGGCCGACACACACCGGAACGCGCACAACCGGCGGCCCTCGCCAAAGCAGACCACAAAGGACAGCCGGCCCCGCCCCGCCGACCAGCACCGACACCCGCCGACCAAACCGGAATCATCCCGCCCGACGCCGCGCCCGGCGAGCCGCCAACTCGTCCTCCACCGCGTCGCCGCCCGCAACCGTCGACGCCGGCTCAGCCGGCTCCGCGGGCAGATGCGACAACGAACCCTCGATCTCCTTGAACGCCCCACCGATCGCGATACCGAACACGCCCTGGCCACCCTGCAACAGGTCGACCACCTCCTCCGGCGACCGGCACTCGTACACCGTCGTCCCGTCCGAAATCAACGTGATCCCCGCCAGATCGGCCACCCCCCGCGACCGCAACGCCTCGATCGCCTTGCGGATGTTCTGCAACGACACCCCGGCGTCCAACAGCCGCTTCACGACCTTCAACACCACCAGGTCGCGGAACGAATACAACCGGGACGTCCCCGAACCCGACGCGTCCCGCACGCTCGGCACCACCAACGCCGTACGCGCCCAGTAATCCAACTGCCGGTACGTGATGCCCACCGCGTGGCACGCGGTCACACCCCGGTAGCCCACCGCACCGTCACCCTCAGTCGCCGGCCCCGCCGGCACCACACCCGCCCCCTGCGCTTGCGTACCAGGCTCGGGATCTCGCGGCTCGTGCATCCGGACAACCTCCCCGCCAGTGCGGTGACACGCCGCATCCGGGACGTGCACCCCTCGACACGGCAACCCTATAGCGCCCTTGAGGAGTTACCGCGCAGGAAAGGTCGCGACACGCCGCGCAGCCACGGCGAAGATCACCCACATCCACGGCCGATCACACACAGTGACCAACGTCGGGGGACGAGAAACGCCACCGCCGCCCACGTCGCCAGCGTGCCGGTGGGGACGCGGTCAGCCCGCGAAATCCTCCGGACGCACCTGCTCCAGGAACTCGCGGAACTTCTCCACCTCGTCCTCCTGCTCGTCCGGGATCACGATCCCCGCCTCAGAGAGAACCTGCTCGGCACAACGAATCGGCGCACCGACCCGTAACGCCAACGCAATCGAATCACTCGGCCGCGCCGACACCCGCACCCCGTCATCACCGATCAACAGATCGGCGTAGAAGACGTTCTCCTTCAACTCGGTGATCTCCACCGCCCGCAACGGCGCCTTCAACGCCGCCAACACATCCCGCAACAGATCATGCGTCAACGGCCGAGCCGGCTTGACCCCCTGCTGCTCATACGCGATCGCCGTCGCCTCCACCGCACCGATCCAGATCGGCAGATAGCGATCGCCCTCGACCTCCCGCAGCAGGACGATCGGCTGGTTGCTGGGCAACTCCACCCGAACCCCGACCACGCTCAGCTCGCGCACCGCCGCCTCCGTGTCGTTGTCACCTACGCCCGCACCGCGCCCTTGCCTGCACGGTACACGGGCCGCGACACGCACATCCCATGCGCGCACCACGGCCCCGCGCCCGAAAAGGGGTTACCCCGGCAAGCCTACGACACGCCCCCAGAACCCGAACCTCCCACCAACACCACGCGGCCCGGACCACCGCCCGGGCCGCGCAGCACCACCAAAATCACCGACCCAACGTCGAGCGCAACCCCACCCGCACCAACGCCGCGTGCAGCTGCTGAGACAACGCCACCAACTCCCGCGCCGTCTCCGCCGCCCGCGCCCGCGCCGCCGGATCACTCTGGCGCACCAACGGCGCCACCAACTGCGCGAACAAACCCACCTCCCGATCCGCCGCCGTCCGGTAACCCCGCAGATGCCGAGGCTCCAACCCGTACGCCGCCAGACCCGCCACCGCCCGCGCGATGATCAACGCATCCCCGTCGTACCAACCCGGCGGATCAGACACCAACACCCCGAGCCGCTCCAACTCACCCAACGTCGACTCGTCGATCCCGCTCCGCGCGACCAGGTCAGCCCGACCCAACCGCACCTGAGCCGAATCCACCGGCGGCTCCGCCGCAGCAGAACGACCCGGCACCTCACCACCCGGGCCCACCGCCACCAACGTCGGCCGAGACGGCACCGGCCCATCCGCCGACCCGTCCCACTGCGCCAACTGCTCACGGATCACCCGCAACGGCAGATACTGGTCCCGCTGCGCGGTCAACACGAACCGCAACCGCGCCACATCGTCCCAGCTGTACTTCCGATACCCCGCAGCAGTCCGCTGCGGCTCCACCAGCCCCTCGGCCTCCAGGAACCGCAACTTCGAAATCGTGACGTCGGGAAACTCCACCCGCAACTGCCCCAGCACCTCGCCGATGCTCATCAGCGGTTGCGCGCGGGCCACCCCGGGCGGCGTCGAAGCCGCAGGCTCGTTCACCCCCGGCCGGCCTCCTCCTCCGGGCGCGGACCGGCGATGAAGACCACCCGGAACTTACCGATCTGCACCTCGTCGCCATTGCTCAACGTGGCCGCCTCGACCCGCTCCCGGTTCACGTACGTGCCGTTCAAACTACCCACGTCCCGCACCGTGAACGTCCCACCGTCCCGGTGGAACTCGGCATGCCGCCGCGACACCGTCACATCGTCCAGGAAGATGTCACTGTCCGGATGCCGGCCACTCGTCGTCACATCATGATCCAACAAGAACCGGGCACCCGCGTTCGGACCCCGACGAACCACCAGCAGCGCCATACCCGGCGGCAACGAACCGGACATCCGGCTCGGCACCACATCGGTATCCGGCCCCTCCAGCACTTCGTCGAGCGAACCGAGATTGAGCGTCGAAGTGACGTCGAGCGGGGGGAACTCGTCGTCTGGCCGCGTCATGGGACCACCTCACGGATCTGTTTCGCGTCGGCGTCGGGTAATGGCGGGTCTGGCCGCCGGGCAGTCCACCCGGCGGCTGGCTCCCCGTGCCCGGAAAGGCAATTCCGCAACGCTCAACTTATGGGTTCTCGGTCGACTGGGCGAGCCTAGCCAGCGCCGAAATGCAGGGCAACCGGACGCGCGGCACAACACCACACGCCCCACGGGCACTCAGCTCTCGGTGAGCTCGCGATACGCCCCGGCGGTCAGCAGCCCGTCCACCGCCACCGGATCACCCGGCGTGATCTCCACCAGCCAACCCGCACCGTACGGATCAGAGTTGATCACCTCCGGAGCATCCACCAACGCCTCGTTCCGCGCCGCCACGACCCCACTCACCGGGGCGTAGATCTCGGACACACTCTTGGTCGACTCGATCTCACCCAACGAGTCGCCCGCAGCCACCTCCGCGCCCTCCTCGGGCAACTGGACGTACACGATGTCACCCAACGCGTCCTGCGCGAAGTGGGTGATGCCGACCCGGACCACACCCGAACCGTCACCCGCCACCCACTCATGCTCAGCGGTATACCGCAGATCCTCAGGAATCACCAGACGCGTCCTTCACCGTCGTACCGACCATTGGTGCACCGGCGAACCGGCGCGGGCCGCACCGGTCAGGAGACCGGACGGGCGTGCTCCAACTTCACAGGCGCGTGCAGCGCCGAAACCTCGGCCACCTCACGATCCTCAACGATCACGTTACCGCCGTCACCGGCGACCGATGCGGCCACCCCGCCCGGAATCTTCAACGCCGTCGCCATCGTCGTCGGATCACCGATCACCGTAATCGTGAACGGACCCGACAACCGACGGCCGTCCACCACCAGCTCCCCACCCGCCCCGTCCAGGAAGTACGTCGACGCGATGATCCGCACCGCCGCACCGTCCCCACCCGAGATCTGCATCGCCTCCGCACCCGC
>NZ_SMKJ01000437.1:0-3919 GCF_004348615.1 Micromonospora sp. KC207 | reverse complement strand
GCCTCGGCGCGGGCGGCGGCGAGGTGCCGGGTACCGTGCGGCGGGTAACCCCGGTAGACCGGGAAGCACGCCGCCAGCTCCGCCAGGGCCGCGCGGGCCTCGTCGGGTGCCAGCTCGGGCGCGAGGGCGGCGAGCCGGGTCAGCTCGGCGGCGAGCAGCCGGGTGGCCGCCGCCAGCTTGGTGTCGTGGGTGAGGTCCTGCCAGGAGGTGTGCCGGCCGGTGAGCCGGGCGTCCAGGGCGGTGAAGTCGGCCTCGGCGTCGCCGTCGACGAACAGGCCACAGATGGGCGCGAGAGCGTCGTAGCCGGTGGTGCCGTCCACCGGCCAGTCGGGCAGTTCCTCGCCGTACTCCAGGATCTTCTCCACCAGCAGCCACACGTCGGGCGCGGCGGCGCGCAGCCGGGCCAGGTAGCCGGCGGGGTCGCGCAGCCCGTCGGGGTGGTCGACGCGGATGCCGTCGACCTCGCCGGCCGCCGCCCACCGCAGGACCTCCGCGTGCGTGGCCGCGAAGACCTCCGGGTCCTCCACGCGCAGGCCGGCGAGGCCGGAGACGGCGAAGAACCGGCGGTACGTCAGCTCGCGGTCGCCGCGCCGCCAGGAGACCAGCTCGTAGTGCTGCCGGTCGTGCACCTGGCGGGGGCTGCCGTCGCCGGTGCCGTCGGCGATCGGGAAGCGGTGCTCGTGGTAGCGCAGCTCCCCGTCGGCGATCTTCAGGTCGTCGAGGGCGTCGGGGGTGTCGGCGAGCACGGGCAGCAGCAGCCTGCCGCGGTCCCAGTCGATGTCGAACCACTTCGCGTACGTCGAGGCCCGGCCGTGTCGCAGCACGTCCCACCAGGCGGGGTTGGCCGCCGGCCGGGTCACCCCGGCGTGGTTGGGGACGATGTCGACGACCAGGCCGAGCCCGGCGGCGCGCAGGGCCCGGACCAGCCGGACCCGGGCGGCCTCGCCGCCCAGCTCGGGGTTGACCGCCCGGTGGTCGACCACGTCGTAGCCGTGCTGGGAGCCGGGGGTGCCGGTGAGCAGCGGGGCGCTGTAGAGGTGGGTGACGCCGAGGTCGGCCAGGTAGCCGGCGAGGCCGGCGGTGGCGTCGAGGTCGAAGCCGGGGCGGACCTGCACCCGGTAGGTCGCTCCGACCCGAGCGGCGGTGCCGGTGCTGTCGTCGGTGCCGTGGCCGGCGACGGGGATGTGCTTGTCGTCGGGGGTGTGGGGCATCGCCTCAGACCGTCCTCTCCAGGACAACCAGGCAGCGGTCGGGCACGCAGATCGCGCCGCCCGCCTCGACGAGGGTCGGCTTCTCCGGGTTCGGGTCCGCGGTGCTGATCACCAGTGTCCAGCGTCGGCCGAACTCCTCGCCGGGCAGTTTGAACTCCAGCGCGGCGTCGTGGGCGTTGAAGCAGAGCACGAACGAGGAGTCGTGGTGGCGCTGGCCGTACTTGCCGCGTTCGGGGATGCCGTCGCCGTTGACGAACAGGGCCACCGAGCGGCCGAAGTCGTTGCCCCAGTCCTCGCCGGTCATCTCCCGGCCGTCGGGGGTGTACCAGGCCAGGTCGGGCAGGCCCGAGCCGGCGGCCCGGCCCCCGACGGGCAGGCCGGTGAAGAACCGGCGGCGGCGGAACACCTGGTGGCCGCGGCGGAAGTCGACCAGCCGCCGGACGAAGTCCAGCAGGGGCTCGTCGGCGCTGTCCCAGTCGACCCAGGTTAGCTCGCTGTCCTGGCAGTACGCGTTGTTGTTGCCGCGCTGGGTGCGGCCCAGCTCGTCGCCGTGGCCGATCATCGGCACGCCCTGGGAGAGGATCAGGGTGGCCAGGAAGTTGCGCCGCTGCCGCTGGCGCAGAGCCAGTACACCCTGGTCGTCGGTCTCCCCCTCGACGCCGCAGTTCCAGGACCGGTTGTGGCCCTCGCCGTCGCGGTTGTCCTCGCCGTTGGCCTCGTTGTGTTTGTCGTTGTACGACACCAGGTCGTTGAGGGTGAACCCGTCGTGGCAGGTGACGAAGTTGATGCTGTGGAAGGGGCGGCGGCCGTCGTCCTGGTAGAGGTCGGCGGAGCCGCAGATCCGGGAGGCGAACTCGGCGAGGGTGGCGGGCTCGCCGCGCCAGAAGTCGCGCACCGTGTCGCGGTACTTGCCGTTCCACTCGGTCCACACCGGCGGGAAGTTGCCCACCTGGTAGCCGCCGGGGCCGACGTCCCACGGCTCGGCGATCAGCTTGACCTGGCTGACCACCGGGTCCTGCTGGACCACCTCGAAGAAGGTGGACAGCCGGTCGACCTCGTAGAACTCGCGGGCCAGGGTGGCGGCGAGGTCGAACCGGAAGCCGTCGACGTGCATCTCGGTCACCCAGTAGCGCAACGAATCCATAATCAACTGGAGCGAGTGGGGGCTGCGCACGTTGAGGCTGTTGCCGGTGCCGGTGTAGTCGACGAAGTACCGCCGGTCGGACTCCGACAGCCGGTAGTAGCTGGGGTTGTCGACGCCCTTGAAGCTCAGCGTCGGGCCGAGGTGGTTGCCCTCGGCGGTGTGGTTGTAGACCACGTCGAGGATGATCTCGATGCCGGCGGCGTGCAGCGCCTTGACCATGCCCCGGAACTCCTGCACCTGCTGGCCGAGGCCGCCAAGCGCCGCGTACCCGTGGTGCGGGGCGAAGAAGCCGATCGTGTTGTAGCCCCAGTAGTTGCGCAGCCCCAGGTCGGCGAGGCGGTGGTCGTGCACGAACTGGTGCACCGGCATCAGCTCCACGGCGGTGATCCCGAGCCGCCGGAAGTAGTCGATCATGACCGGGGAGGCGATGGCCGCGTACGTGCCGCGCAGTTCCTCCGGGACGCCGGGGTGGCGCATGGTCAGCCCCCGCACGTGCACCTCGTAGATCACCGAGTGGTGGTACGGGGTGCGCGGCGGCCGGTCGTTGCCCCAGTCGAAGTACGGGTTCACCACCACCGACTTGGGCACGAACGGGGCCGAGTCGGTCTCCGACATCCGGTCGGGGTCGCCGCCCACCTCGTAGTCGTAGACGGCCGAGTCCCACTCGACGTCACCGTCGACGGCCTTGGCGTACGGGTCGAGCAACAGCTTGTTCGGGTTGCAGCGGAGCCCGTTCGCCGGGTCCCACGGGCCGTGGACGCGGTAGCCGTACCGCTGCCCCGGCTCGATGCCGGGCAGGTAGCAGTGCCAGACGTAGGCGTCGACCTCGCGCAACTCGACGCGACGCTCCGCGCCGGTGTCCCACTCGTCGAACAGGCAGAGTTCGATCCGCTCGGCCACCTCGGAGAAGATCGCGAAGTTGGTGCCCATCCCGTCGTGGGTCGCCCCCAGCGGGTACCGCTCGCCCGGCCAGACCTGCATGTCGCTCCTCAGCCCATGGTGATGATCGCCCTGGACGGGCGGGCCCGCCGGGTGCGCACGCCGCTAATGCCCCGCCGTCGGTCGACCCAATCCACCCGTTGGTGCCGTAACCGATTCCACCCACCTGACACCGGCCGGGACCTTTGGGTGGTATCCGTCACCTTAGGCCCTCTCAAGATGCGGTTCGGGCCTGGATGCCCTTTCCTTGATGCGGGGCGTGCGGAAACGCGCGTTCTCGCTCGGCCCTCGGCCATCCCCACCATGACCCGTCACGCCGCCATCGTTGCCGGCGCGTTCCACCCTGCACGGACGGAGTTCGATGTGACGACCCTGCGGGCCGGCGAGCAGACCGCCACCGCCACGGACCGGACCTGCCGGCCCAGCACCACCTCACGGTCCCAGACCCCGCACCCCGCCGGGTCCGGGGTGCCCCCGCAGACCCGCCGCATCCTCATGCTCTCCTGGGAGTATCCGCCGGTGCTCGTCGGCGGCCTCGGCCGCCACGTGCACGCCCTCTCCGTCGCCCTCGCCGCCGCCGGCCACGAGGTCACCGTCGTCACCCGCCACGCCGAGGGCGCACCCC
>NZ_SMKJ01000436.1:0-3947 GCF_004348615.1 Micromonospora sp. KC207 | reverse complement strand
CCCGGCAGGGGCCTGGTGCCGTAGTGTGCGCTCGCGCCCCCGTACGCCGAACAGCATGCGCGACGTCGCCTCCTTCCTCGCCGGCTGGGATCACCCCGATACCAACCGTCCGCATGTGCGGCTTCGCACCAGCTCGCACGGCAATATCAACACCGTCGGCATGCCCGGCGTGCACGAGGCCGATGACCTCAACCCGGCCCACCCCAAGTGGCGCGAGGCGATTGAGCCCGGCGTCCGCTCTCTGGTCGACGCTGCCACGCGGGACTGGCGCCTGGTCACGTACGACAGCTGCCAGGGACATCTTTATCCGGGCCTCGACCTGCCGCCCTCCGAGCGCCGGGTCGGCATCCTTCCCCGCGACCGGACCGAATATGCACGAGTTGCTGCCGCCCTCTGCCGCGCGGTCACCGCAGTGGCCACCGACCTACCCGCCGAGGTGCAGGTGGCCGTCGGGCGGGCGGAGCTGACGTGCGAGACCACCGGACGCACGAGCCCCGTACTCGACCTGGCGCTGCGCCCGAGCCCCGGGCACGGCTGGCCGGCGTACTTCGATGCCGTTGACGCGGCCACCCGCGCCGTCGTCGACGCGCTGCGCCGCGAGCGGCCCACCGAGGTCGGCTGTTGTTGCCCGGCCCCTCAAACCACTGCTTCGACCATTGAGGAGGCGGAATGGGTAGCGTCGCGGCCTCGCTGACGATCCATCAGTTGCTGGGGCGCATCGTGTACTTCCACGCCCTGTTCATCGAACCCGCGCTCCTTCCGGCGGCGGCGCGCCGACCAGGACCACCGTGCTGCAACCATGGCCGGGACTCGGGCCGCAGCACAGTCGGCGAGTTGTTGACGGACTCCGCCTGGGCAGCTCTCGTCGAGGTCGCCGCCACCCTGCCCGCCCACGACCATCCGTGCCCGAAAGCCAACGGCGCGTGCTGTGCCACCTGCCGCGTTGTGGTCGCAGCCGCTGCGGTCGGAGCTGGATGGGCTCAGACCGAGCACCACAGCTACCAGCTGGCTGAGCCCGCCGAAACGCTCCAGCGCTCCTGCAGGTTCGCAGCGGCGGCACGGCTGGGGCGGGCCTTCGCCACACAGCACGCTGCTTGGTGCCCGGCAGTGGACCAGCCGACCGTGTTGGAAGCGCTGCCCGGCACGGAGGACCTGCCGCTGGCCGGAGAGCTGCTGGCTCTCTGGGCCAACCCGACCGCCAAAACCCACCACCCCGTGGCCAGCTGGCTCAATCACTGCACCGGCCTGGACGACGTCCGCCGGGTGCTCAAGACGAGGAGGACCGACTCGTGATCCACATCGCCGAGACCGTCGCGGTCGGCAGCGTTGAGGGATTCGTCGACACCGAGGAACGGGACCGGCTCGCCGCCATGATGAACGACTTCCTCACCGAGGAAGCGCGAACCCGCTTCGGCCCGAAGCGGACCACGTCCATCCATGAGATCCCCGGCCACTCCAATGAGCAGGCCATGGCCGTCTACGAGCCGAACGGACGGATCGAGGTCCCGAGGATTCCGGACAGAGCCGAGGCCCTGCTGCAGCACGCCTTCGACCGCGCCCGCCCCGCTCTGTCCCGCGTCATGCCATCGATCACCGCCTGCCGGCCGTGGACCTACGTCGAGTACGGCCCCGGCCAGCACATCACCGGCCACCTCGACGGCATCGCCCCCGACCCACTTGCTTGGCCGCGACAGATCGCCGGCATCAGCGTCGTGGTCCACGAGGCGAAAGCTGGAGGTGCGTTCTACGTCGAAAGCACCTCCAGCGACCGCCTGTGGAACACCCGCCTGGACCACGACGCCCACGGACACGGCTACGCGGGCGGCATGTGGCTGGCCCACGACGGTGCCGACCACTCCGCTGACTGGTATACGGCCATGCCCCGAACCCGATGGAGCGTCAGCCCTGCCCCGGGCACCGCCCTGCTCTACGGCTCCCAGCTCACCCATGGCACCGAACCGGTCAGCTACGGCCGCATCGCGAAGTTCATCAGCTGGCTGATCGCCGAAAAGAACTAGGGGCAAGGCATGCTGCTGGCCTTGGAGGGCCTCGCCGGAGCCGGGAAGAGCACGCTGCGCGACCGGATCCTGGCCACCGCCGCCTGCGAGGGCATCCACCTCGGGCACATCGGCCAGTTCTCTTGGCTGTCGCTGGAGGCGACCCGCTCCATCATCGGCCTGCGCGCCGGCCGTCCAGCCACCAGCGGCCCGAGAGCGATGGCAGCGATCCGCCGCGACCTGGAGCTTCATGCCCGACACAACCTCACCCCCGCCCTGTCCCTAGGCCCGGTCGTCGCCGACCGGCTCACCTTGTCGACCGCCTGCCTGCTCGCCCTGCTACACGACCGGCCTGTCGCCCACTACGTCCAGCAACTCGCCGAGGTCACGGCCGCGCGGGCGGACCTGATCGTCCTGCTCACCACCGAGCCAGAGCTGTGCCATACCCGGCTGTCCAAGCGGCCCACAACGCGCCGCTTCGGAGAGGACCGCGCGACCGCTGCTCGGTACGCCGACCTGTACGAGCACGCCGCCAACGCGTGGACCGAGGCAACCGGCCTACCAGTGCTACGGCACCCGTGCGCCACGGAACCCGACCTCGACCTGCTGGCCGCCGCCTGCCTGGACCGGCTGCGCGAAACCGCACCGGACGCGGCGCGAACATGAGAAGGCAGCCCATGCACCTGCACCCGATGCACCCCGCCGCCTGGGTCCTCGACCAGCTCCGTGACGCCGGCTGGCACGCCCACGACCTCCTCTGCTTCACCCGCGCCAGCACCCTGGTGCTCGCCAGCCGCAACGGGATGCCTCCGGTGGTCCTCAAGGCCGGCTTCGGCAGCAACCACGTCCTGGCCGAACTCGACGGCGCCACCCGAAAGGCCGCCTACGGCTTCTACTGGTACGCGGAGATGACCGAGGCCGAACGGGCCCTGACCCGCGAGGACTTCCGCCACGAGATCGCCGTCACCCGCGCCGCCCAAGGCGCCGAGCACGTCGTGCCGCTGCTGGAGGAGGGCAGCACCGACCGGTTCGACTGGTACACCATGCCCCACTGTCGCGGGGGCAACTTCGGACCCCACCTTGCCACCACCCTCAGCCGAGACGACGAGACGGCCGGGCTCAGCGTCCTGGCCGACGTCGCGGACGGCCTGAGCACCCTGCACGAGCGCGGGATCGTGCACCGCGATGTCTACCAGGAGAACATCCTCATCCACGACGGCCACGGACTGATCACCGACCTCGGTGCCGCGCGCCGCACCGACACCCCGCGCGGCCCGGCCGCTCGGGGCCCGGAGGTGCACTGGCCCCCGGAGTACACCACCTCCTACGACCGTGCCACCCCACGCGCTGACGTCTTCAGCCTCGCGGTCCTGACCTACCGCTACCTGTGCGCCGACATCCCCCGCCATGGCTTTTCCCGGCTGCACACCGCACCCGCCAGACTCCGCCCGATCATCACCGCGGCGCTCGCCCCAACACCCGAGGACCGGCCCGCCATGAGCGAGCTGCGCGACGCCCTGCGCCAGGCGGCCACCCCCGCCGCCACGCCAGCCCAGCGCAGCAGCTGACCTACCAGCAACCGAAAGGAGACGCGGTGCCCGCCGCCCGCTCACCGCCCCAGGTTCAGCCCAAAGAGATGCACGGCCCATGCCCCTATTCGGAAAGGACGAGCGCACTCATGGACAACGACCGGATCAGCGACTTCCTCGCCGCCGTGGACGACCTGCGCGGCGACGACGAGACCGTCCGCAGCACCCGCCACACCTCCAGCGTCTCAGCCGAGGGCTGGCCGACCGCTGAGGCCCCGACGCGCACCGCGGCACCCGAGGACACCGACGCCTGAAGGCCCCGCACCTCACCGACGGCACGCCGTCGGTGAGTACCTCCTGGGGCCGGACCCTCACGGGGCCGGCCCCAGGCCCAGCCCGTCGGAAGGACCCACCCCATGGA
>NZ_SMKJ01000435.1:0-3981 GCF_004348615.1 Micromonospora sp. KC207 | reverse complement strand
CCCCTGCGGACGGGGTGGGGGTCAGCTCGGTGACCCGACCTTCCTCGACCCGCAGGATCCGGTCGGCGTCGGAGAGCAGCGCCGGCCGGTGGGCCACCAGCAGGGCGGTCCGCCCGGCGACGAGCCGGCGGGTGGCGGCCAGCACTCCGGCCTCGCTGGCGGTGTCCAGCCGCGCGGTCGGCTCGTCCAGCAGCACCACCGGCGCGTCCCGCAGAAACGCCCGGGCCAGGGCGACCCGCTGCCGCTGGCCGCTGGACAGGCCGTGCCCGCGCTCACCGAGCACGGTGTCGAGCCCGTCGGGCAGGGCGGCGACCACCTCGTCCAGCGCGGCGGCGGCGACCGCGCCGGCGAGCGCGGCGTCGGGCGTGCCGGGGGCGCCGAGCCGGATGTTGTCGGTCAGCGAGGCGGCGAAGAGGTGGGCCCGTTGCGGCACCCAGGCGACCTGACGCCGCCAGCCGTCCGGGTCCGCGCCGGCCAGGTCGACGCCACCCACGGTGACCCGGCCCTGCGTCGGGGCGACGAAGCCGAGCAGCAGGTTGAGCAGGGTGCTCTTGCCCGCGCCGCTCGGCCCGACGATCGCGATCCGCTCGCCGGGCCGGATCGTCAGCGTGACGTCCCGTAGCGCCACGGTCCGCTCGTACGCGACGGTCACGCCCTCGAACCGGATCTCGGCGCGCCCGTCGGGGACGGGCCGCGACCGGGCGGTGGCCGTGGCTGTCGGGTCGGCGGCGGAGAGGGTCAGTGCCTCGTCCAGCGCGGCCAGCCCCTCCATGCTGGCGTGGAACCGGCTGCCGGCCGCCCGCAGCGGCAGGTACGCCTCCGGGGTGAGCAGCAGCACCAGCAGCGCGGTGGACAGCGCCAGCCCGCCGCCGAGCAGCCGGATGCCCACCGGCACCGCGACCAGTGCCACCGACAGCGTGGCGACCAGCTCCAACACCAGCGCGGACAGGAACGCGATCCGCAGCGTGCGCATCGTCGCGGCGCGGTGCCCGTCGGCCATCCGGCGGACCACCTCGATCTGGCCCCGGGCCCGGCCGAAGGCGCGCAGCGTGGGCAGGCCGGCGACCATGTCGAGGAAGTGCCCGCCGAGCGTCGACAGCCGCCGCCACTGCCGCTCGGTGGCGGCCTGCGCCTGCCAGCCGAGCAGCGCCCCGAAGACCGGGATCAGCGGCAGGGTCAGCGCGACGATGACGGCCGAGCCCCAGTCGGCGAAGGTGATCCGGGCCAGCACGGCCACCGGGACGGTGACGCTGAGCACGAGCTGCGGCAGGTACCCGGTGAAGTAGGCGTCCAGGGCGTCCAGCCCCCGCCCGGCCAGGGTGGCGAGCTGCCCGGCCCGCTGCCCGGCGACCCAGCCGGGACCGTGCCGGCCGACGGCGGCGAGCAGGTCGGCCCGCAGCGCCGCCTTGACCGTCGCGGCGGCCCGCGCCGCCACCGTGCCCTGGGCCCAGGCGACCAGCGCCCGCCCCACCACGGCGGCCAGGAAACCGGCGAGCGCCGGCCGGGCCAACCGCCCGTCGAGCGCGGCGGCCAGCACCGTGGCCAGCGCGGTGGCCTGCCCCACGACCAGCAGCGCCGTCAGCCCGCCGAGCACCGCGAGCACGGCGAGGTCGCGCCGGGCCGCGGGGACCCGGCGCAGCAGACGTGGGTCGAAGGGACGGCGGCTCACCAGTACACCGGTGCCCTGCCGTCGGTTCGTTCCCGGAACACCCACCAGCACATCGCCTGGAAGCCTAGTAGGGCCGGCAGGAGCGGTAGCGCCAGCCAGCCCAGCACCGTCAGCGTCGGCCCGCTGGCCGCCGCGTCGGTCACGCTCAGTGATGCCGTCGGTGCGACGGTGGAGACCAGCGCGTAGGGCCACAGCGCCGCGCCGACTCCCGCCACCGGCAGCGCCAGCGCCGCCGAAGTGGCGGCGAAGGCCACCCCGGGCCGGTGCCGCGCGTGCGCCGCCCGGGCCGCCAGCAGCGCCGCCACCAGCACCAACGGCAGCAGTACGGCCGGCAGCGGGCGCTGCGTCGCGGCGCGTACCCGATCGGAGAGCGCGCCCGCGACGGCGGCCAGGGCGACTGCGGCGAGCGCCACCGCGACCAGCCGGCGGGCGGTACGGGCCAGCGGTGCGGCGTCGGCGGCCGGCAGCCGGAGCGTGAGGAACGTCGCACCGTGCACCGCCACCAGGGCCGTCATCGCCAGCCCGGCGAGGGCCGCGAACGGGGTGGCCACGTGGCCGACGCCCGTGACGTGCCCGTCGGCGGCCAGCGGTACGCCCTGGAGCAGCCCGGCGAGCAGCGCCCCCCAGCCGAACGCTGCGAGCAGGCTCCCGACGCCCACCTCACGGGCGATCCAGCCGAGGATCACCGCGACGAAGGGCAGCGGCAGCGCCAGCAGGATCAGCCAGAGCGGGAAGCGCAGCCGGATGGACCAGTCCCGCCAGAGCAGGGGGAGCAGGCCTACACGTAGGCTGTCTACCTATCGGCCTGCATGTCGGCGATCCGGCGACAGGGGAGGGCTTTCGTTGATCATGTCGGCGGTATGGGGGTATCCCGGCCGCCGGATACCGCTATCTCGCCGACATGAAGTCGGAAGCGAGGAGTCAGCTCAGGAAAAGGGTGACCGGCAGCGCGACCAGGGTGACCGCCACCGCCAGCGCGGCGGCCCCGATCAGCCGGGGCGGCCGGTCGGCGACCAGCAACCGCTGAACCCGGACGTCCAGGTCCCGGTCGCCCAGGCCGAGGGTGCCGGCCGGCGCGATCCGGTGGCCGGCCGCGGCGAACCGGCGCAACGCCCCCGCGAGGGGAGCCTCGGCGTGCAGCTCCCGGGCCTTGTCGTCGGCGCGCATCTCGACCAGCAGGGCGACCCGCTCGTGCGCGTCGCGTACCCAACGGAACCAGGGCAGTGCACGGCACAGCGCGGTGAACGGCAGCAGCACCAGGTCGTGACGCTCCTGGGCGTGCGCCCGCTCGTGGGTCAGCACCGCCGCCAGCTCGGCCCGGTCGAGCATGCTGAGCGCCCCGGCGCTGACCACCACCCGGGGCCGCACGCCCGGCAGGCAGTACGCCGCCGCGCTCGGATGGTCCAGCACCAGCGCCCCCGGCACCTCCGGGTCCCGCCGGGCCACCAGGGCGAGCAGGTCCCGGTGCCGCCGCTGGGCCCGGACGGTCGCCTGCACGCTGCGTACCGTCGTGGCGAGCAGCGCCGCCCCGATGCCGAACCCGACCCCGACCAGGCCGAGGTGGACCGCGCCGAGCCCGGCCGGCAGGGTGCCGTGGGTCAGGTCGGTGGCCAGGGCGAGCAACGCGCTGCCGGTCGGCCGGTCGTACGCGGCCACGCCGAGCGCCATCGGCAGGCCCATCGCGGAGAGCCCGAGCGCGAGCCCGACCGCCTGCCAGCAGACGATCGCGATCCGGGGGGCCCGCCACGTCCAGGTGGACGCCGCCAGGACCTGAGCGGTCAGGTAGCAGGCCAGGACCGTCGCGGCGAAGTGCACGGCGTACGCCATGACGGCGGCCCTACCGGTCCGTCGCCTCGTCGGCCAGGGCCGGTTGCCCGGCCCGGTCGGCGCGCGGCGCGTCGACGCGGTCGGTCAGCGGGCCGCCCGCCTCGGCGCCGAGGGCGGCGCGCAGCACCTCGGCCTCGGTGCCGGTCACCGACCGGGCGAAGCGCACCAGCGCGGCGTCCCGGCTGCCGCCGAGGTCCAGCGCGTCGAGCATGAGCTGGGCGATGTGCGCCTCGCGGCTGGCCGCGGCCTGGTAGCGCCAGGCCCGCCCCTCCCGCTGACGCCGCACCATGCCCTTGCCGGCGAGCCGGTCCAGCACGGTCATCACCGTCGTGTACGCCAGCTCGCGGCCGTCGAGGGCCTCGGCGACCTCGCGCACCGTCACCCCGTCCGACGTGCCCGGGACGGTGTCCCACAGCACGTCCATCACCGCACGCTCAAGATCACCCAACCGAGTCACGCGGCAATCCTACCCCTCGTAGTAGATC
>NZ_SMKJ01000434.1:0-3983 GCF_004348615.1 Micromonospora sp. KC207 | reverse complement strand
CGCCGAGCCCGCCCTCGCGGCCGAGGCATGACCGGCCGTCCTCCCGCCGCCCGGGTCGGTCGCCTTCGCGCGGGCAGGCCCAGCCTGGGGGCGCAGGGCCGTCGTGGCCTGGGAGATGCTTCGGTGGCACCCTTGCCGGCGTGCTGACCCACGTCGTGTTCGACGCCGACGAGACCCTGCTCGACCTGCGCCCGGCGGTCACCGGCGGGCTGGTGGCCGTACTGGAGGAGATGCGGCGGCTGACCCCGGCGGCGGCCGAGGTCACCCTCGCGGACCTGGAGTCGGACTGGGGTGCGGTCTTCGGGGCGCTGAGCGCCGCGCCCGTCACCGAGATCCGGCGGGCCGCGCTGGCCCGGTCGCTGGCCCGGGCCGGCCTCGACGCGCACCTGGACGATCTCGCGGCGCTGTTCTTCGCCCGGCGCTTCGCGCTCACCCGGCCGTTCCCCGACGCGCTGCCGGCCCTCGCCGTCCTGCGCCGCCGGTACACCCTGGGCTACGCCACAAACGGCAACAGCCGCGCCGAACGCTGCGGGCTCGTCGGCGAGTTCACCTTCGAGGTGTACGCGCACGAGAACGGCCTGCCGAAGAAGCCCGCCCCGGAGTTCTTCGCCGCCGTGGTCGAGGCGGCCGGGGTACCCGCGCGCCGGATCGTGTACGTCGGGGACTCGCCGAGCCACGACGTCATCGCGCCCCGGCGGGCGGGAATGCGGGCGGTCTGGCTCAACCGGGGTGGGCTGCCCCGCCCCGCAGACGTTCCCGCCGACGCCGAAGTGTCCACGCTGGCCGCCCTGCCGGACGTGCTCGACCGGCTCTCCGGCGTCGAGCTGAGTGGCGCGTAGGGCCGCCGGCTGTGTGCCCTGGCCCTCGCGCGGGACTGCCCGGTGGTGCCTGGGCTGACAACGGGCCGACGAAAGCCCGATTGGCGTGTAATACGGACCTCCATCTAGCGGAACTCGCGCCGGTGATATGGGATGGCTGCCACGTCCCTCAACGAGAGGATCTGATGTGGTGAGCAAGCGCTTCACCGCCGGTGCCGTCGCAACCGCAACGGCGTTGGCACTCACGGTGACCGGGGTGGTGGGCCCGGCGAACGCCGAGCCGACCGCGACCCGGGAGTTCACCGTCGTGGCGGAGTCCGGCGTCTCCGCCGACGCGGCGATCGCCGCGATCAAGGCCGCTGGCGGCACGGTGGTGTCCCGTACCGACGAGGTGGGCCTGTACCAGGTCACCAGCGACCGCGCCGACTTCGCCAGCCGGGCCGCCGCGAACGCCGCTCTGCTCGGCGCGGCCGAGAAGAAGGTTATCGGTCGCAAGCCGAAGCTCGACCGGGTCGAGCGGGAGAACCTCGTCGCCAAGGCCAAGGCGAAGGGCGCCGCCGCCAAGCGGGGCACGAAGATGGACCCGCTGGACGAAAAGCTCTGGGGTCTGGGCATGATCCGGGCCGACAAGGCCCGCAAGGTTGAGCCGGGCGACCGTCGGGTCACCGTCGGCGTCCTCGACACCGGCCTCGACGCCAGCAACCCCGACCTGGCAGCGAACTTCAGCTGGTCACTGTCGCGCAACTTCGCCCCCGACATCCCCGAGGCCGACGGCGAGTGCGAGGTGGCGAGCTGCCTCGACCCGGTCGGCACCGACGACGGCGGGCACGGCACCCACGTCGCCGGGACCATCGGCGCCGCCGCCGACGGCTTCGGCCTGTCCGGCGTCGCCCCGAACGTGACCCTGGTCGAGCTCAAGGGCGGCCAGGACTCCGGCTTCTTCTTCCTCGACCCGGTCGTCAACGCTCTGGTGCACGCCGGCAAGGTCGGCCTGGACGTGGTCAACATGTCCTTCTACGTCGACCCGTGGCTGTACAACTGCACGGCCAACCCGGCCGACTCGCCCGAGTCGCAGGCCGAGCAGCGGGCAATCATCGAGGCCATGACGCGGGCGCTCAACTACGCGCACCGCAAGGGCGTCACCCTGGTCGGCTCGCTCGGCAACAACCACGAGGACCTGGGGGCCCCGCGCACCGACACCTCCAGCCCCGACTACGGCGCCGACCCGTACCCGCGGCCGATCGACAACGCGAGCTGCTGGGACTTCCCGGTGGAGGGCCCGCACGTGATCGGCGTGTCGGCGGTCGGCCCGTCCGGCAAGAAGGCCGACTACTCGAACTACGGCACCGAGCAGATCGCCGTCGCCGCGCCGGGTGGCTGGTACCGGGACGGCTTCGGCACCGACACCTACCGCCTCGACTCCAACATGATCCTCTCCGCGTACCCGAAGCACGTCCTCCAGGAGGAGGGCTCGGTCGACGAGAACGGCAACATCGTCGCCGGCTTCGAGGCGTCGGTCTTCAAGGAGTGCAAGGCCAACGGCGACTGCGGCTACTACACCTACCTCCAGGGGACCTCGATGGCGTCGCCGCACGTCAGCGGCGTCGCCGCGCTGATTGTCAGCAAGTACGGCAAGAAGGTCTCCGGTGGCCTGGGCATGGACCCGAACAAGGTGGAGCGGCAGCTCTACCGCACCGCCGCGGAGCACGCCTGCCCGGAGCCCCGGTTGCAGACGTACACCAACGAGGGCCGGCCGGCCGAGTTCGACGCGTTCTGCGCCGGTAGCTCGACGTTCAACGGCTTCTACGGTCACGGCATCATCGATGCGTACGCTGCGGTGACGACCCGCATGTGACGTCCCGGATACTCCGGGCGGGGGCCCGGGCGACCACGGTCGCCCGGGCCCCCGGGCGTCTCCGGTGTTCCCGGGCGTCTGCGATGTTCCGGGCATCGCCGACGATTCCGCATCTCGACGACCTGGCGGGTCCGGAGGGCTCGGATGGCGCGATGTCGCCGACATGGCGGCTCGCCTCGCGGCCCTGCCGGCCCTGCCCGGCCCCGGCTCGGCCTCGCCCGGCACGGTTTCGCCCGGGGTGCGCCCGGTTGCTGGGCGGGTCATCGGCGCCAGCCACAGGCGACCAGGGCGGCGCGCACCTCGCGGGCCACCCCGGGGAAGTCCCGGTGGAGCCGGCGGCTGGTCACGTGCAGCACGACCCAGCCCGACCCGACGAGGTGGTTGAGCCGCTGGCGGTCGCGGTGCAACTGCTCGGCGTCGGCGTGCCAGTGCCCGTCGTACTCGACGGCGACCCGGTAGGCCGGCCAGGCCAGGTCGGGGTGCAGGGCCAGGCCGGACGCCAGCCGGATCGGGTGCTGGGTGACCGGGCGGGGCAGGCCGGCCAGTACCAGTCGGACCCGCAGGTGCGACTGCGGCGGAGACTGCGCGCCACCGTCGGCGAGCCCGAACACCCAACGGGCGCGCCGTCCGCCGGGCCGGTCGGCGTTGCGCTCGGCGACCGCCGTCAGGTCGACCGGGGTGACCAGCCCCCGGCCGAGCAGGCCGTCGACGATCGCCACCGCCCGCAACGGCTCCAGCCACACGGCCGTCTCCCACGCGGCCTGGGCCGGCGTCGACCACCGGAGCACCCTGGCGCCAGCAGCCGTCCCGTCGACGATGGCCGGACCGGCGGTGGCCTCGGCTGCGACTGCCCGGTCGTCATCCGTTCGGGTGATCGGGCCGCCCCCTGCCGGCAGGAGAACCGGGGCCGCGCCGAGAGTGTGCACCCGGATGCCGGGCTGGGAGTCGATCCGGGCCGATCGGGGGACGAGCACGTGCACGTCGTCGGTGAACGAGGCGGCGTGCTCGACGCCGTGCAGGTAGGCCGCAGAGGGGCCGGCGAGCATCGCCTCCGGCGGCAACCGCAGCGCGGCGGCGCGGCAGGCCAGGCCGTGGTCGCGGCGCAGCCGGGCGTCGGCGTACACGTCGTGGCGCAGGCGCAGCCAGGACGCGCCGCGAAGCTGGTGCCGGCTGAGCAGCCCGAGCCGGACGGCCTCCGAGCCGCGGAAGACCTGCCGGACCAGGGCAGCGGGACGGGAAGGTTGTGGGGGCATGTCGTCCAGCGTCACCGCCCCAGCACGCCCCGCGACCTGTCTCTTATACACAACTGA
>NZ_SMKJ01000433.1:0-3984 GCF_004348615.1 Micromonospora sp. KC207 | reverse complement strand
GTGCGGGTGGCTGCCGGGCCGGCAGCCGTGGGGGCGGTGGCGTGCACCGTCCACGGGTCGGTGTCCAGATCGGACACGGTGGTCTCGACGCCCAGCTCGGCCCGCAGGACGGCGGCCAGGTCGTCGAGCCAGGGCCGCTCGGTCGCCCAGTGGGCGGCGTCCAGCAGGGCGGGCCCGCCGGCGGCGAGGTGTTCGCCGGCGGGATGGTGGCGCAGGTCGGCGGTGAGGTACGCGTCGACGCCGGCTGCGGTCGCCGCGCGGAGGAAGGCGTCCCCCGAGCCGCCACTGACCGCGAGGGTACGAACCATACGCCCGGGATCGCCGGCTGCGCGAACGCCCCAGGCGGTGGCGGGGAGCACGGCGGCGGCGTGCCGGGTCAGCTCGGCGAGGGTCATCGGCCGGGGCAACTCGCCGATCCGACCGATCCCCCGCCCGGCGCCGGCCGCCGGCGACCCGGGAGCCGGGGGGTGCAGCGGGCGCAGCCCGGTCAGCCCGAAGCGGGCCGCGAGGGCGTCGGAGACGCCGGGGGCGGCCACGTCGGCGTTGGTGTGCGCGACGTACAGCGCCACGTCGGCCTTGATCAGGTCGTGGACGATACGCCCCTTGTACGTCGTCGGTGCGACCGAGGAGACCCCGCGCAACAGCAGCGGGTGGTGGGCCACGATCATGTCGGCACCGGCGGCGAGCGCCTCGGCGACCGTCTCGGGGACCACGTCGACCACGCAGGCCACCCGGCGCACTCCGGCGGTGGGCTCGCCGAGTACCAGCCCGACGCGGTCCCAGTCCTCGGCCCAGGCCGTCGGATAGCGCTGCGCAAGCCCCGCCACCACGTCGGCCACGGTCGTCGTCGGCGGCGGGTTCGCGGTTGTGCTCACGGGGGGCCAGCTTACCGGCGCTGGCCGTCCGCCACGGCGTCGGCGGTGGTAAGGGGCCCCCGGGCTGACGGAATCCGCTGACAAGGGGCCCCTGCTTCTCGGCTCTCTCGACTCAAGCTTTCCCGGCTCGGGCTTTCCCGGCTCCGGGCTGACCGGCTCGGGCTGTTCGGCTCAGGCGGCGGGGGTGGCCGCGCAACGCAGGCCGCTCAGGGCCGCCAGGACGGCGGCCCAGGGGAACGCGTGCAGATGGTGCTCGCCGGAGCCGGGCGGGTGCAGCGGGACGACGTGGTCGCCGAAGAGCACGTCCACCCCCCACTCGGCCAGCCGGGCCAGGCTGGCCCGGAAGGCCGGATGCCTGGCCATCGCTTCGTTGGTGAACGGCACCGCCGCGATCGGCACCCCCTTGCCCTGTCCCTCGACCAGCAGGCCGAGGGCGAGGGTGTCGGTGATCCCGGCCGCCCATTTGTTGACCGTGTTGGACGTTGCCGGGCAGACCACCATCGCGTCGGCCGGGGGCAGCACGTCCGGGTCGCCTGGATTCTTGTAGCGGCTGCGGACCGGATGACCGGTCTGGCGGGCCAGCGCCGGCCGGTCGACGAACTTCTCGCCGTCCGGCGTGGTGACCACGCACACGTCCCAGCCGTCCTGCTGAGCCAGTTCCACGAGCCGGCCGACGTGGCCGGCCAGCGGCGACCCGCAGGCGATGACGTAGAGCACCTCGCGGCGCTCGCTGCCGCGGTGCGGATCGGTCGTCCCGACCCCCACCGCGCTCATACTCCCACTCCCATCTGCTCAGCCAACTCCGCGATCAGCGAAGGCGGCGCACCCCGTGTGCGACGCAGGACGTCCGACATCACCTCGTGGGCGATCGGCCGGCAGCGGATCTCCGAGGGGGCGAGCCGGTCGCCGCGTAGCAGCATCTCCCCGGCGCTGGCCACGTCGCCGATCTGGGCGAGGCCCCGGGCCAGGTCGAGCAGGTGGTGGGCCCGACGCTCGGGCAGCAGGGCGTTGAACGCGGGCTCCGTGATGCGCTGGTGGTGGATCTCCACTGCCCGCCCCCCGTCGCCCAGTTCCACCGCGGCGGCGGCCCGGTGCAGCTCCACGTTCGTCGGGCCGAACGAGGTCCAGTAGTGGTTCTGGTCGCTGCCGAGCTGCAGGGCCGCCTCGTAAGCGCCGTTGATCAGGTCGTCGACGGTGGCGGAGTCGCCGAGCCGGGCGGCGGCCATCGCGCCCTGGAGCAGCAGCATGCCGTAGACGGAAAGTCGTTGCGGGTCGTCGTCGTTGCTCCCGCCGAGGGCCAGCCGGTTGGCGATGGTGAGGTTGAGCTCCAGCGCGGGCCGGGGCCGGCCCATCGCGGCCATCGCGTTGCACACCCGGGTGGTGGCGATGCCGGCCAGTAGCTGGTCGTCGGCCCGCTGGGCGACGGCCATCGACCGGTCCGCGGCCAGCCAGGCCAGGTCGCACTCGCCGAGCTTGCGCAGCACCGAGGAGGCGATCTGGTACACCTGGCCGAGCAGGTTGGCCGCTTCCAGGGCATGGTCGCCGTCGTGGCCGGCGTCGGCGGCCTGGGCGTCGCGCAGCAGCTTGGGTAGCGCCCGGGTCAGCATCCCGTAACGGCCGTACTGGTAGGTGAGCCAGGCGTGGTTGACCGCCTTGCGCATGTCCGCCAGCGGCGGCGGGTACGGGGCCGCGTCGAAGTAGGCGCTCATCGAGTCGTACCGCTCCAGGGCGGCCCGGATCTCCTGGACCTCGACCTGGTCGATGCAGTTGAGCGCGTCGGTGCGCCGCTCCGGGTCCTTGCCGAGCAGCAGTTGCACGTCGACCTGGAGGATGTAGGCGATCTCGTAGAGGACCGAGAACTTGTCCAGCCTGCGCACCCCGCGCTCGACCTTGTCCACCCAGCTCTTGGACTTGCCGAGCCGGTCGGCGAAGACCTGTTGGGACAGTTTGCGCCGCCCACGCCAGTAGGCCACCCGCCGACCAATGGGCAATTCGTCCATATTTCCGTCCCCCCTGCCGGTATCCAATCGGCCACCGGCGGCAGCCCGCAGGCGGCGTGAATCCCCTCGCCCTCAGGTTTTCGCTGGTCGCACAGCCAGTACGTCGGCCGCACGGGTGGTCCTCGTAGCTTTCGTGCAAGTTGCACCAGCCGTTTCGTCAGTCAACGACGACGGTCTACGGCAGTGACGGCGCTCGACAGAGGACCTGGCACCTAGCGGTGGCGGGCGGAGGGAGTACGGACGAATGTGGGGGAACGTCGGCCCTCGGGTCGCACAGCTGTCGCCGCTGGAACGGGTCCGGCTGCGCCGGGTCGCCGTCCGTTACGCCGCGCACGGCTGGGAGGTGACCCCCGGCGCGTGCCTGGCACGTAGTCGTTTCGTGTGCGGCCGGGCCGGTTGCCCCACCATCGGCTGCCACCCCGCCCTCCAGGAGTGGGAGCGGGCCGCGACCACCGACCCGGCCCGGGTGGCGACCTGGTGGCGCAGCCGGCCGCACGGCGTGCTGCTGCCCACCGGGCGGGCGTTCGACGTCCTCGAGGTGCCGGCCCACCTCGGACGGCACGTGCTCGACTCGGTCGGGACGCACCCGGCCGGCGCCGGGGTCCGGGGGCCGGTGGTGGTGACCCCGACCGGGCGCTGGATGTTCCTGGTTCGCCCGGGCGACCCGCTCCGCCCCGAGCTGGAGCACTGCTTCCACGTGGTCCGGCACGGCGTCGGCTCGTGGATAGCCGCACCGCCGACCCGGCTGCCGGAGGGCGCGGTCCGCTGGGCGGTCGCCCCGGAACAGGCACGCTGGCAGCTTCCGGACTCCTACCTGGTGCAGAACGTGCTGGTCGACGCCCTACGGGCCACCGGCGTCTCGGTCCCGGCCGAGCTGCTTCCCGGCCACCTGCCGCTGCCCAGGCGCGGCTGGTGAGCGCCGCTGTCGGGCAGCGGACGCCGGTTGGGCAGCGTCCCGGCCGCTGCGGGCTTCGTTGACCTGGGCGAGGGCGCGACACCGCGCCGATCGGGGGTCTGATGTCCAGGGATGACGCGGCGCGCCGACCCGACGGGGCGGAACCGCCGCCGCACCACCGCTGGCCGCTGCGCTGGCCACCCACCCGTCCACC
>NZ_SMKJ01000432.1:0-3998 GCF_004348615.1 Micromonospora sp. KC207 | reverse complement strand
GGACCAGGCTGCCCCCAGCTCCACCGCCCTGCTGCGACAGGATCAGCGGCGAAGGTCTCTCACCCCCACTCGAACCACAGCGCCTCACGGCGCACCCACGACCTTCGACACACCTGCGCCACGCTGCTACTCGAACAGGGCGTGGACCTGGTGACGATCAAGGACCTGCTCGGCCACGCGCAGATCCACACCACCGCCGACATCTACTCCCACGTCCGGCTACGCCTGCAACGCCACGCCGTCGAGTCCATGGACCAGGCGCTGCAACCCGACCAGCCCGACGACGACCCCGACATCCGCTCCGACGACTGAACCCGACCAACCGAGAACGCGCCCCGCCGGGATCACCGCCCCGGCGGGGCGCTCTCGTTACCGTGGCGGCCATCGGGCTCGTACGGCCAGGTGAAGAACCGGCGATACAGCGTCCCCGAGGTGGTGGCCGGCATGTCCACGCACGCCTCAACGAAGAACCGCGACAGGTAGAGCATCAGCGACACCCGCGCCCCGGCGAACTCGGCCAACAACTGGCGCTTGCGCGACGGGCACGGCCACGCCAGCCCACACCCCGCACAGGTCCAGGCCGGGCGAACCGGCAGGTGCATCGACATCGCTGCTCACCTCCGGGCACGTCGGTGGTCTACGGTGGGAGGGCCGGGCACGCACCCGGGTATGAAGAATGCCGATCTTCGTGCCGGTCCCGGCCCTCCCGGAACAGCACCAGCCAGGTCCGGACTCGATGCACGTCCCCGCTGGGCCTGCCACCAGGATCAGCGGAAAGAGATGACCATGGAACCGCAACAGGGTCTTCCCCCGTCTACAGCCGACACCGCCGACCTCGGCGCGAAGCTGCGGGCCGCCCGCGAGGCCGCCGGGCACAGCCTTGCCGGCATGGCCGCGCTCACCCACTTCAGCAAGCCCTACCTCGGCCTCGTCGAAACCGGCCGCCGCCCCGCCACCCCCGACGTCGTCGAACGCTACGAACACGCCCTCGGCGAGCCGATCGGTACCCCAGCAGACCCGGTCCGGCTCACCCACGAATGGCTCATCGGCGACCCGCCCGTCCCTCGGCAGCTACGCGCCGGCCGTCGTATCGGCACCGGGCTCATCGAGACGCTGGAAGCCCGGGTGATCGAACTTCGGCACCTGGACGACACCGTCGGCAGCCGCACCCTGCTCCCCGTCATCCGCACCGAACTCGACCACGCCGAACACCTCGCCCGCACCGCCTCCTACACCGATGCCTCCGGTAAACGGCTGTACACTGTGATCGGTGAACTGGCCCAGCTTGCCGGCTGGGTCGCCAGCGACGCCGGTCGCTACCCCGACGCCCAACGGCTCTACCTGTCCGGCGTCACCGCCGCCGAATCGGCGGGAGACAGGGCGCTGGGCGCGCAACTGCTGTCCAGCCTCGCCTACCAGATCACCAACGTCGGCAAACGCGAAGACGCCCTGCTCATCACCCGCTCCGCTGTCACCGGCGCCCCCGACGCCAGTCCACTCGTCCGGGCCCTGCTGCTGGAACGCCTCGCCTGGGCCGCCGCCCGGCTCCGCGACACCGACACCACCCGCCGCACCCTCGACGCCGTCAACGACGCGTACAACCAGCGCTCCGACGGAATCGCTGAGCCCGAATGGGTCTACTGGCTCAACCGGACCGAGATCGACGTCATGGCTGCCCGCTGCCTCATCGAACTCGGCACCCCCGCCGCCGCCGAACCCCTGCTCACCCGAGCACTCGCCGGCTACAACCACGACCACGCCCGCGAAGTCGCCCTCTACCAAACCTGGCTCGCCGAAGGCCACGCCCGTGCAGGCGACCTCGACGCCGCTCGCGCCGTCCTGCGCCGCATCGACACCACCGCCAGCGACGCCGGTTCCGCCCGCCTCCACCGCCGCATCGCCGCCGTCGATCGCCTCATCAGCCGCCGCGCAAAGAAGAAGCCCACCGTCAGCAACAGGCAACCGACCGAGTAGACGCCCCCGGCCGCCGTCAGGCCCTGCGCAATCAGCCCGGCGTGCGCCCACGTTGCTGTCACGGCTGCGGTCAAAATCGCCGGCAATCAATGAGCTGCCGACGGGTGGCTGAGCGAAAGCCCAGCTCCTCGCCAAGATCGACGCCATGACCTCGCCGCAGCCACCGTAACAAGGCCACACGTACTATGTGATAGCCGGCGAAACGCCGGTGCTCGTACATAACGTTAACGGATGGCAATGTCCGACGTCGGGCGAAGGCTGGGACCATGTAAACACGTATCACCGCCCGCGCCCGAATAACGCTAGAGACGACGATCCTCGCGGAAAGGGAGTCGATGACAGCAAGGGCGTTTTTACTGGTACGGACGCTCAACTAAAGGCGCTTTTGGAGGAGACCGTCAAGCGTGGTCCCGGTAGGCCCAATAGGGGAATTGATCCAGTCACGGGACGGCGTCGCGATGGCACAAAACATGAGTGGGATTTCGGCCCGGGTAAAGGTTTCGGACGTTTGAGTAAGAACGATGGAGGCGTTGAAGCCACGGGCGTGCGTGTGATTCTAAATCCTGATGGAAGTCTCCGTACGGCGCATCCAATCTGAGGACATTATGATTGAGATCGGATACGAGATCCTGCCAATTGATCGAGAGTTATCGCCGCTTTGGCGGAAGAGTCCAGCTCCCGATCTTTCGACAGTGTCGGCCATGGACCTCGCGTATCAATACTTTCTGAGTCGAGTCGATTTCGTGATTGCGGGGGAGAATATTGGCCGACGGTGGGGATCGCTACCGCTCCTAGACTTCACCGCATCCGTCAAGTTTCTATGCAACTCGATTAAGGAATCCGGCGAAGGATCGATTGACTTCACCGAGAACGATCACAGTGTTCGCTTCGTGTGCCATGAAGATTTGGTGCACGTTGAGGACTCTTGGGCCAGCGGTGTTTTGGCGTGCGATAGAGAAGAACTATTGACGGCTGCAACGTGCTTTATTGATGGTGTTCTCCGTGATCTCTCGGCAGAACATCCGGCCATTCGATCAAATGCATTCTTCATTCAACTGGGAGAGCGATCATCCTGAGTTGCTTGGCGACGGGCGCGCGTTCTGTGGGGCAATGACTGTGGTGTATTCCGGGCCCCATCCGCGTCCGATTGAAGAGGCCCGAAAGAGGGCATGTCTCGGTCTGAATCGACCACTCCGGGGCGTAGTGGATTCGTCGCTTTGTGCGTAGCTGTGCATGGTTGTGCGCCCCGGTTGCGGTCACGGTTGCTGTCAGATAGCTAGCACACATGTGAATTGTTCGATGATCTAGGGGCTGTCGGCCGTGCCCGCGACTTTAGACGTTTTGAGCCAGCCTGCGATCTTGATGTTCCTGTATAGACGTTTTGAGCCAGCCTGCGATCTTGCGCGGCGGCGGACGCCTATTTCGCGGTCTTCCGGCCGCGTGTGGTGCCCTTGGCGGGCTTGGTGTCTGTGCTGGCGTCGTCCGGGGTCGCCGGCTCGCGCTGTTCCGCCTCGTACCTGGCGAGGTCTGCGGCGAGGTCCTGGTTGGCGTTCTTGTGCGCTTCGAGCTCCTGGACGGCACGCATGGAGGCGTCGTTGTCGCGGGCTTCCCACGCCTGGATGAGCTTCGCCGCGATCTGATCTGTTTTGAGAATGTATTGGGCCATGCGCCGGTTGAGGTTCCCGTCGGCGATGGGAGGGCTCAGCTCGCGGGCTACGTCTTGCCCCAGGTGGTCTTCTGTCGCCAGACGCTGGGCGGAACCGGTCCTGACCGGGCTGGCGTCGGAGCAGGGCCTGGCGCCGCTCGTCGCGGCGTTGCGTCGCGCCGCGGCCGGGAACCTGCTGTCGGTGGACGAACAGGAGGCGATGCACCCGACCCACGCGGCGGTCCTCGGCGCGCTACGCGGCAGGATCCAGCGATCCGCCTGGTGAAACCGCCGCGACCGATGCCCCGGTCAGCGGTTGAGGTAGGCGGACAGGCCGCCGAGCAGTACGGACACCAGCACCTCCTCCGGGGGGGGGGGG
>NZ_SMKJ01000431.1:0-4026 GCF_004348615.1 Micromonospora sp. KC207 | reverse complement strand
GCCGAAACGCCTGATGCCCCCACCATCGCCTTCGCCCCGGCCCCCGGTCGCGCCGCACGGCCCCCGGTCGCGCCGCGCCGCGCCGTCGCGCTGGCCGGGGCCGGGGCCGGGCGGTGAGAGGGGCACCCTTTTCTACCGGAGGCGTTAACAAGGGGCCCTTCCTTGCACCACAGGCGCAGCGAGAGGGCCCGCCGGCTGACGCCGACGGGCCCTCTCGCTGCGAGCTCCCCCGTTTGGACTCGAACCAAAAACCTGCCGGTTAACAGCCGGCTGCTCTGCCAATTGAGCTACGGGGGATCGCTCGTCACCCGGGATCAGATCTCTCCGACGCCCGCGGCGACGGCACAAGAGTACAGGACTCCCCCGGGGTTTGGTCCAGCGGGTTGCGAGGCGGGGCCCACCCCGGACCGGGAACATCCGAAGCGCCCGGCAACCAGACAATTCGCCATCCGGGCACAACCAGGCATGAGCGCGGAGGAGGATGGGTAGTTAGCTGCCGACAGAGGACGTAGGCGCGAGATGCTCGTCGCCCACGGGGTCCGCCCCGGGGAGGCGACGGCGCGTCAGGTACGGAAGGAGCCGCCATGCGCGGAAAGATCATGTTTCTTGGCGGGCTGGCTGCGGGATTCGTCCTGGGCGCCCGTGCCGGCCGGGAGAAGTACGAGGAGTTGGTCGTCCGGGGCCGCAAGGTGCTCGACCACCCGACCGTCCAGGAGGCGGCCGGCGTCGCGCAGGCCCAGGCCAACCGGCTCTACAGCGAGGGCAGGGACAAGCTGAGCCAGTCCAGGCTCGGTGAGAAGTTGAGCAACAACGGCGGTGACAGCGGCAAGCACGAGCTGACCGCCGCCGACAAGCCGTTCTCGGGCACCCCGGCGACGGTCGGCGCGAAGACGGGCAGCGGCCCGGCCAGCACCAACTCGACGGGTTCGACCACGAGCAGCAGCCCGGCCCGGACCAAGCCGTCCGGCACGGGCACCAACGGCAGCACGCTCTGACCCACGGTTCGTAGCGGGCCGGCCACCTTCGGGTGGCCGGCCCGCTTGCCGTCGGCCCGTCAGCCCTCGTCGCCGCCACCCCTCCCAGCCCGCATCGGCGCGACACTCGTCGCCACGTGGCGGCAGCAGCCGACCGAACGGGGGCCGCGCCGGGGTGACCGGGCGCGGCCCCGCCCCGCGTCCGGGGTGACCTGGCACTCGTTGCCACCCTCGACAGTCGCAGCCGAGGGACGACGGGAGAGGATGCCGGACGGAGGTGGTCATGATGACGTACGACGGCCCGGAGAACGCCGACCAGGCCCGGCTGCTCCGGTTGCTCCGCGACGACGGCCCGCGATCCCGGGTCGAGCTCGGCGACGCCGCGGGGCTCACCCGGGCGCGGCTCGTCGCGGAGCTCGACCGCCTGATCGCCCTGCGCCTGGTGGAGACCGCCGGCCCGGCCGCGTCCCGGGGCGGTCGCCGTTCCTCGCTGCTGCGCATCGCCGGCGGCGTCCGCTTCGCCGGGATCACGATCGGCCCCCGGGAGATCGACGTCGCGATCACCGACGGGGAACTGAGCGTCCTGGCCCGGCACCGCGAGCCCGTCGACGTCCGCCTCGGCCCGGAACCGACCATCGCCCGTACGCTCGAACTGCTCGGCAAGATCCGCGCGAACCTGGGCCTGGGCCGGCTGACCGGGGTGGGGGTGGGCCTGCCCGCCCCGGTCGCGTTCCGCGAGGGGGCCCCGATCTCCCCGCCGGCCCTGCCGGGCTGGCACGGGTACGGCGTCCGCGACGCGGTCGCCGCGGAGCTGGGCTGCCCGGTGCTGGTCGACAACGATGCCAACGCGATGGCGCTCGGCGAGCAGCACGCCGGCACCGGTCGCGCCTTCGACGATTTCCTGTACGTGAAGCTCGGCACCGCCATCGGCTGCGGCCTGGTGCTCGGCGGGACGCTGCACCGGGGCGCCACCAGCGGCGCGGGCGGCATCGCCCACCTGCGGCTCGACGAAGAGGGCCCCACCTGTGCCTGCGGCGAGACCGGCTGCCTGGAGGCGTACTCCTCGGACGAGGCCCTGGTCCGAGAGGCGCTCGCGGCGGTCGACGCCGGGCGGTCAGCGGCGCTCGCCGTCGGGCTGGCCGAGACGGGCGCGCTCACCGTGGCGGACGTGGGGCGGGCGGCGGTCGTTGGCGACGCCGCCGCACAGGCGCTGGTCCGCGAGGCGGCCCGGCGGCTCGGCCGCGTCCTGGTCGGGCTGGTCAACTTCGTCAACCCCGGCATCGTGATCATCGGCGGAGCCCCCGTGGGCCTCGGGCCGACGATGCTCGCCGAGATCCGGTCGGTGGTCTACCGGCGGTCACCGCCGCTGGCCACCGGCAGCCTGCCGATCGTCCTGTCCGACCTGGGCGACACCGCCGGCGTGGTGGGGGCGGCCCGCCTGGTCAGCGACGGCGTCTACGCCGCGCCCTGACCGGCGCACGGCGCTGACCGGCCGGCCCGGGGCGGGCGGCGCTCCGGTCGGACCCCGCGCGGGGTCCGACCGGAGCCGGCGACGGACTCAGTCCCGGTTGCTGCTGAACGCCGCGTCGAAGGCGGCGGACGGGGCGTCGAAGGCGAGCCGCCGGACGAACTGCAACGCCTCGGGCGCACCCACCAGCCGGTCCATCCCGGCGTCCTCCCACTCCACGGAGATGGGCCCGGTGTACCCGATGGCGTTCAGCGCCCGGAAGCAGTCCTCCCACGGCACGTCGCCGTGGCCCGTGGAGACGAAGTCCCAGCCCCGGCGCAGATCGGCCCAGGGCAGGTGGGACGCCAGCCGGCCACGCCGGCCGTCGCCGGTGCGCACCTTCGCGTCCTTGCAGTCGACGTGGTAGATCCGGTCGGCGAAGTCGAAGATGAAGTTCACCGGGTCCAGCTCCTGCCAGACGAAGTGCGACGGGTCCCAGTTCAGCCCGAACGCGGGCCGGTGCCCGATCGCCTCCAGGGTCCGCTTCGTCGTCCAGTAGTCGTACGCGATCTCGCTGGGGTGCACCTCGTGGGCGAAGCGCACGCCCACCTCGTCGAAGACGTCCAGGATCGGGTTCCACCGGTCGGCGAAGTCGGCGTACCCCCGCTCGATCATCTCCGGCGGCAC
The DNA here is from genome assembly GCF_004348615.1 of Micromonospora sp. KC207. NCBI lineage: Bacteria > Bacillati > Actinomycetota > Actinomycetes > Micromonosporales > Micromonosporaceae > Micromonospora > Micromonospora sp. KC207. Next base: position 918 of record NZ_SMKJ01000431.1, on the reverse strand, counting down.
CGGCGGGAACATCGCCAGGGTGTGCCAGATCGACGAGCCGGTGAACCCGACGACCGTGTCCACGCCAAGCTTCGCCGCCGCCCGGGCGGTGTCCTTGATCTCCTCGGCGGCCCGCTGGCGGACCCCCTCCGGCTCGCCGTCGCCCCAGATCCGGGCGGGCAGGATGCCCTGGTGCCGCTCGTCGATCGGGTGGTCGCAGACGGCCTGGCCGACCAGGTGGTTGGAGATCGTGAAGACCTTCAGGTTGTGCTTGGCGAGGGTCTGGAGCTTGCGGTCGACGTACGACTCGTCGGCGAGGGCCCTGTCGACCTCGAAGTGGTCGCCCCAGCAGGCGATCTCCAGCCCGTCGTAGCCCCACTCGGAGGCGAGCCGGCAGACCTCGTCGAACGGAAGATCGGCCCACTGGCCGGTGAAGAGCGTGATGGGTCGCGCCATGAGTCCTACTCCCCTGTCGTGTTGATGGGGGATTCCGTGTGCTGACCGGGGCGAGGGTGACCGGGCCGGGCCGGTGCGCGGCGGCCGGGGCGGGGTGCCGGTGGGCGCGGGCGAGCGCCTGGGCCCAGCGGGTTGCGCCTCCCGCCGGGTCACCGGCAACCGCGTACGGTCGCCGACGCTCACTCTATGGCTGCCCCGCGCGGTTAGGAAGGGCCCCCTGTGCAACAGAATGCGATAACAAGGGGCCCTTCCTTGCACCTAGCTAGGGCAGGGTCCACTTCTGGTTGGCCCCGCCGTGGCAGGACCACTGGTTCACGGCCGTGCCATCGGCGGAACTGTTGCCCGAGACGTCCAGGCACTTGCCCGACTGCGTGTTGCGCAGGCTCCCGTCGGACTGCGCCGACCACCGCTGCGCGCCACCGCCGTTGCAGGTCCAGAGCTGCACCTTCGCCCCGTCAGCCGAGGAACCGCCGTTGACGTCCA
>NZ_SMKJ01000430.1:0-4032 GCF_004348615.1 Micromonospora sp. KC207 | reverse complement strand
GCCCCCGACTCGACCGCGCTGATGGGAGCGGTGCCCCGCCTACCGGACAACGGCGGCGAGCCGACTTCCGCGGAGCCGGCCGAACCGCCCCGTCCGCGCCGTGGCGAGCGGGTGGTCCAGCTCCGGGCCGAGCAGACCGACGAGGGCTACAAGAGCGTCTATTCCGAGCTGACCCGGCCGACGTTCTGGACCCGGCTGCGCCTCGGGGTCCGGGTCACCGGTGAGGTGCTGATCACCTTCGGCCTGGTGGTGATCCTCTTCGCCGGATACGAGGTGTGGGGCAAGTCGGCCATCGTCGACGCCCACCAGAACGATCTCAGCAACCAGCTCGCCCAGGCGTGGGGTTCCACCGGCGACCCGACCGTGGCACCCAGCGCCAGCACGTCGACGAAGCCGAAGCCACCGATGCACGGCGAGCCCATCGCCGGGCTCTACATCCCGAAGCTCGACAGGAACTGGGTCGTGGTCGAGGGGGTCACCCAGCAGGACATCCGGTATGCCCCGGGCCACTACCCGGACAGCGCGATGCCCGGCGAGGTGGGCAACTTCTCCGTCGCCGGCCACCGCAACCGGGCGACCTTCTGGCGGCTGGACGAGCTGAACCCCGGCGACGCGATCGTCGTCGAGGACAAGACCGAGTGGTACGTCTACAAGGTCTACCAGTCCCGGATCGTCAAGCCGAACCAGGTCGAGGTCGTCGCCCCGGTGCCGATGGAGCCGGGCGCGGAGCCGTTCAAGAAGGTGCTCACGCTGACCACCTGCAACCCGAAGTTCGACAACTACCAGCGCCTGATCGTGCACGCCGAGCTGGAGCGTACCCAGCCCAAGTCGGCGGGCGAGCCGGCCGAGCTGGAGGCCTGACGTGTACGGCTGGATCTGGCGCAAGCTGCCGCTGGGGCTGCCCGGCAAGCTGATCGGCTCGCTGCTGCTCGCCACCGCCACGGTGGCCCTGCTCTGGTACGTGGTCTTCCCGTGGGCGGAGCCGCTGCTCCCCTTCGACGACGTGCAGGTCACCCAGGACTCCGGCGTGCCGGGCGGCGATCCGGGCGTGGACGGGAACGCTCCCCCGACCGGCGACGAGCACGACCTGCCGTACGACACCGAGCAGAACAACACCCCACCCCCCTCTCCGAGCAGGTGACGATGCGTGTCCTGGTGATCGACAACTACGACTCGTTCGTCTTCAACCTGGTGCAGTACCTCGGCCAGCTCGGGGTGGACTGCGAGGTCCGGCGCAACGACGACATCGACGTCGAGGAGGTGGGGCGGGTCGGCGCGGCCGGCGTCCTGCTCTCCCCGGGGCCGGGCAGCCCGGACCGGGCCGGCGTGTGCCTCGACGTCATCCGCCGGTACGTGGGCGAGCTGCCGATCTTCGGTGTCTGCCTGGGGCATCAGGCGATCGGCGAGGCGTTCGGGGCGACCGTGGCCCGCGCCCCCGAGCTGCTGCACGGCAAGACCTCAGAGGTGCGGCACCGCTCGACGGGCGTGTTGGCCGGCCTGCCCGACCCGTTCACCGCCACCCGGTACCACTCGCTCACCGTCCTGCCCGAGACGCTGCCGGACGAGCTGGAGGTCACGGGCTGGACGGACTCGGGCGTGGTGATGGCCATGCGGCACCGGTCCCTGCCGATCGAGGGCGTCCAGTTCCACCCCGAGTCGGTGCTCACCGAGGGCGGCCACCTGATGCTGGCCAACTGGCTGGCGGGCTGCGGTTACCCGGAGGCCCTGGAGCGCGCGCCGGAGCTGGCCGCCGAGGTCGACGCCCGCCGCCGTTCGGCGTTCGTCGCCGCCTGACCGGCCGGGCCTCAGGGGAGCCCGGTGGTCGGGCCGCCGTGTCGGCGACGTGGGGCGATCCGGGCTCGATGATGCCGCCATGTCGGCGACATGGTGCTGATCAGTGCGCTCGTCGATCGACGAGCGCACTGATCAACGCGCCCCGGCTTTGGCGTCAGTCCTGGTTGAGGCGGATCGGCGGGAACAGGAACCCGCCACCGTCGCCACCGGTCGGTGGGGTCGGCGAGGGCGTGACCGGCGGGGTGCCCGTCGGGTCGGTCGGGCCGGGGGTGGGCTCCGGGATGTCCACCTCGATGGTGACCTGCTTGCCCCGCTCCAGCTCGGTGCCGCCCCGGGGGTTCTGGCCGGACACCTTGCCAGCCTGATCGGCGGGCACCTCGTCGCCGTCGACGATCCGCACCTGGTAGCCGGCCTGCTCCAGCTCCCGCTTGGCGTCGTCGGCCGAGGAGCCGACGACGTTCGGCACCTGCCGGACGTTGCCCCGGGAGATCTCCACGGTCACCTTGGTGCCCTCGGCGACCCTGGTGCCGGACGGTGGGGTGACCTTCGTGACGATCCCCTCCGGCTCGGGGCTGCTGACCTCCTTCTCGATCACCACAAGCTTGAGCGCCTCGAGCTGCGGCTCGATGTTGTCGAACTGGGAGCCGACCAGCCCGTTGGGGATCGTCACCTCCGGCTTGCCGGAGCAGATCCGGATGGTGACGCCCCGGCCCTTCTCCAGCTGCGTCGTCGGCGGCGGGTCCTGCACCGCGACCGTGTCCTTCTTGCAGGTGCTGTTGGCGACCGGGTCCCCGACGGCGGGAACCAGACCGGCCTGTTCGAGCTGGGCCACCGCCGCCGCCTGGGTCTGCCCCGTCAGGTCGGGCACAGCGATCTTCTCGGCACCGCCCCGGTTCATCAGGATGGCGGTGACCAGGGCGATCACCGCGAGCACGCCGAGCACGGCGAAAGTGGCGATCACCCAGGAGGACGCCCGGCGCTGGCGCGGGTCGCCGACCCGGGCCGGCATCTGCTGCCGGGTGGCCGCGCCGCCGGCGACCTGGGTCGGGTAGCCCGAACCGGCGGCCGACATCGGGGCGGTCTCGGCCTCGCGCATCACCGGGGTGGCGAGCACCGGCCGGCCGGCCGCCGCACGGAGCAGGTCGGCCCGCATCTCGCCGGCGCTCTGGTAGCGGTTGAGGGGGTTCTTCGACAGCCCCTTGAGCACGATCGCGTCGACCGCCGGGTTGACGTCCGGGTTGATGTCGCTCGGCGTCGGCGGGGCCTCCCGCACATGCTGGTACGCCACGCTGACCGGGCTGTCGCCGACGAACGGCGGGTGGCCGCAGAGCAGCTCGAACAGCACGCAGCCGGCGGCGTACACGTCGGAGCGGGCGTCGACCGCCTCGCCGCGCGCCTGCTCGGGGCTGAGGTACTGCGCGGTGCCGATGACCGCGCTGGTCTGTGTCATGGTGGTGGCGCCGCTGGCCAACGCCCGGGCGATGCCGAAGTCCATCACCTTGACCTGGCCGGTCTGGGTGAGCATCACGTTGCCCGGCTTGATGTCCCGGTGGATGATTCCGTGCCGGTGGCTGAACTCCAGCGCGGCGCACATGTCGGCGCAGATCTCCAGCGCCCGGCGCGGCTGGAGTCGACCCTCGACGCCGAGCACCTCCTTGAGGGTCCGCCCGTTGACGAACTCCATCACGATGAACGGCAGTGTCTCGCCGGTCGGCCCGGTCTCCTCGCCGGTGTCGTAGACCGCGACGATGGCCGGATGGTTGAGCGAGGCGGCGTTCTGCGCCTCCCGGCGGAACCGCATCTGGAAGGTGGCGTCGCGGGCCAGGTCCGCCCGGAGCATCTTGATCGCGACGTCCCGACCGAGCCGGAGGTCGCGGCCGCGGTGCACCTCGGCCATGCCGCCGTAGCCGAGCAGCTCGCCGACCTGGTACCTGCCACCGAGCAGGCGGGCCTGCGCTGTCATCGCGTCTGTCGTCCTTCGCTCGTCGTCGTCTCGCCGCCGCCCGGCAGGAGTCGTCGTTCCACCCGACGGTACGGCGTCCCGGACGGATCGTCGCGCTCGCCGGCCAGCAGCGCGCCGGACGTCACGGCCCGGGGACCGAACCCGCCGGGGTCACCGGCTGCCGCGTTCTTCCGCAGGTTGTAGGAAATCACGCCGGAGCAGAGCAGGACCAGTGTGGCCACCAGGACGAACAGCCATATCGCCCCTGACCTGGACCGCTGCGGCGGGGCCGGGGG
>NZ_SMKJ01000042.1:0-31451 GCF_004348615.1 Micromonospora sp. KC207 | reverse complement strand
GGAAAGGGCGGGGTCGGGACACCCGCACCGAGCGGCGGCAGCACCGGTCCGGCCGCCGACGGGCTCGGCATCGCCCCCGGCGTGTCCGGGGGTGCCGCCCTGTGGACGGTGTGGGGGCTGAACAGCGCGAAGGCGACGGTGTGCGCGACCAGCAGCACGATCGCCACGGCTGCCACGACCAGCGGCCAGCGTTGCCCGGCCGGCGTGGCGGCGTCCGGCGGCCCGGCCAGCGTCGACCTGCCCCACGTCGGTTCCTTCCACGTCGGCCCGTCCCGCGCCGGCCCGTCCCGTGCCGGTTCCTTCCACGCCGGCGCGTCCCGCGTGGGCGCCTCCGCCGTCGGCCCGTCGCGTGTCGGCCCGTTCCGCTTCGGCCCGTTCTGCCTGGAGCCTTTCCGTGTCAAACCGTTCCGCTTCGGCCTGTTCCGTCCCGGGGGCCCCGACGTCCAGCCCGGCACGACCATCCGGTCCGCCGCGACCGGCCCGACCGGCGGGACCACCGTCGCCGGTGAGGCGACCACGATGGGGGACGGGTCGGCACCCGGGGCGGCGGCCTTCGCCAGGCGGCGCTGCGTCTCCTCGTGGTCGATGCGGTGCCGCGGGTCCCGGCGGAGCAGGCCGGCCAGGACCGGCCGCAGCGGTCCGGCGTGCGGCGCCGGATCCGGCGGCCGGGTGGCCAGGGCGCTCAGCGTCGCCATCGCGGTGCTGCGGGCGTACGGCGACTTGCCCTCGACGGCCGCGTGCAGGGTCGCGCCGAGCGACCACAGGTCGGCCTCCACGCTGGAGACACCCTCGGCGGCCCGCTCCGGGGCGACGAACTGCGGGGAGCCGAGCACCAGCCCCGGTTGGGTCATCACCCCGTCCCCGCCGTCGAAGACGGCGAGCCCGAAGTCGGTGAGCATCACCCGCCCGTCGTCGGCGATGAGCACGTTGGCGGGCTTGACGTCGCGGTGCAGCACCCCGGCGTGGTGCGCGGCGCGCAGCGCGGCCAGCAGTGCCAGCCCGATCGCCGCGGCCCGTCGGGGTGGTAGCGGCCCGGACGTGTCCAGGATGTTCTGCAACGACCGGGACGGCACGTACTCCATGATCAGCCACGGGTCGCCGTCGACGGGCACCACGTCGTAGACCCGGACCACGTTGGGGTGGTTGAGCCGGGCCGTCGTGCGCGCCTCCCGCAGCGTGCGGAAACGCAGCTCGTCGCGCTCCTCCCCAACCAGCGCGGCCGGCGGGACGACCTGTTTGACCGCGACGTCGCGGTGCAGCATCTCGTCCCTGGCACGCCAGACCCGGCCCATGCCGCCGCGACCCACGAGGTCGAGCAGGCGGTACCGGCCGCCGATAACTACCTGCTGCACCGCTCTCCTCACCACTGGCCGACGTACACCATAGCCAGAGGATCGGCGACGACCTATCGGACGTCAGGTCGGGGAAGCGTCAGCAGGCGGCGTGCCCGGCGGTCAGCAGGTTACCCTCCGGAATGGCGATCCGGGGCCGCCCCGCGCCCAGCCGGCTTGCCGCCCGGCGGGCCTGGAACGAGCCGTGCTCGCGGCGGGCCGCCGCGTAGCTGCTCGCGGTGTGGGCGGCGATGGTCGCCCAGCCGTACCGCTCGCTGACCATCGTCCGGGCCCGGCGGGCCACCCGGCGGGCGAAGACCTCGTCGCCGATGAGCCGGTCGACCGCGCCCGCCAGCGCGTCCGGGTCGCTGTGCGGGAAGGTCACCCCGGTGACCCCGGGCTCGACGATCTCGGCGAGCCCGCCCGTCGAGGCGACCGCCAGCGGAGCGCCGGCTGCGGCGGCCTCCAGGGCGACCATGCCGAACGGCTCGTAGAGGCTCGGCACGACGGTGGCGTCGGTGGCGGCCAGCATGGCCGGGAGCTGGGTGGAGTCCAGGAAGCCGGCGAAGCGCACGGTGTCGCCCAGGTGCAGCCGGTGCGACTGCTCCACCAACTCCTGCCGGTACGGGCCGTCGCCGGCGATCACCACCCGCAGCCCCGGGTGCCGCTCGCGCAGGTACGGCACCGCGTGCATCAGGTGCTGCACGCCCTTCTCGTAGACCAGCCGGCCCGCGTACCCGACCAGGGGACCGTCACCGGCGAACCGGGCCCGCGCCGAGGCGACCGCCCGGGGGCGGGCCCGCCAGGCCCGGTCGTCCACCCCGTTGGCCACCACGTCCACGCGGGCGGCCGGCACGTCGAACAGGCGGGTGATCTGGTCGCGCATGTACCCGGAGCAGGCGATCACCCGGGTCGACTCGCCGCTGATCCAGTGTTCGACGCCGTGGATGGTGCGGTTCATCTCCTCCGGCAGCCAGCCCTGGTGCCGGCCCGCCTCCGTGGCGTGGATCGTGGTCACCAGCGGCAGGTCCAGGTACTCGGCGAGGGTGATCGCGGTGTGCGCGACGAGCCAGTCGTGGGCGTGGATGACGTCGTAGGTGGCGGATTCGGTGGCGCGCAGGGCGGCGCGGGTGAGGGTGTGGTTGAAGGCCATGGTCCAGGCCAGGAGGCTGCCGGTGGCCAGGGGGAAGGTGACCGGGTCCTCGGCGGCGCGTAGGACGCGGACGCCGTCGGCGTACTCCTCCAGGGGTGCGCCCTCGGCGTGGCGGGTGACGACGGTGACCTCGTGGCCGGCGGCGGCGAGGGCGACGGAGAGGGCGTGCACGTGGCGGCCGAGGCCGCCGACGAGCACCGGCGGATACTCCCAGGAGAGGATGAGCACCCGCTGGTGCCGGGCGGGGTTGATGTCGATCACTTTGGCATCAGGTGACATGCGGCCCCCTTTGAGTTGTCCCCGGCGCGTGCGCCGGCCACACCCGCAGACCGGGTGCCGCCGACGTGCCCTGGATCTTCGGGCAATCCTGCCCCCGGCCGGATAACCGGCGGAGACGTCACCGTTGCGGGGATGTAAAGCGCTACCGGCGGACCCGGCGCGCGCGCAGCACCTCCGCGACCGACCATGCCTGGAACGGGCAGCCCGTCGCCGCGTGCGGGGCGGCCCCGTCGGCCGTCTCGCTGACCGACCCCAGCCCGTGCTCGGTCAGGTGTGCCTCCACGCCGACGAACAGGTCGTCTACCGGCAGCTTCGCCCGCCGGGCCGCGTCCACGTACGGCCCGAGCAGCCACGGCCACACCGTGCCCTGGTGGTAGCCGCCGTCCCGCTCGGCCGGGCCGCCCCGGTGCCGGCCGTGGTAGCCGGGCGAGTCGGGGGAGAGGCTGCGCGGCCCCAGCGGGGTGAGCAGCCCGGCGGCGACCCGGCGCAGCGTCGGCTCGTCGGGCTCCAGCGGCGCGTACGGCAGCGACCAGGCCAGTAGCTGGTTCGGGCGCAGCAGGTCGTCGTCGTGGAACGGCGCGCCGCCCAGCGGGTAGGCCGGCGCGGGCGCGTCCACCACGTCGTGCAGCCAGCCGACCGGCGAGGGAAAGCGCGCGGCGAACGACGCGGTGGCCCGGGCGTGCAGCCGCCACAGCTCGGCGGCGTCGGCCCCGGCCAGCTCCGTCAGCTCGGCCAGCCCCGCGAGCCCGTTGACCCACAGCGCGTTGACCTCCACCGGCTTGCCCGTTCGCGGGGTGACCGGCACCCCGTACACCCGGGCATCCATCCAGGTCAGCGCCGTGCCCGGGCTGCCGCCCTGGGCGACCAGGCCGTCGGCCGGGTCGACGGCGATGCCGTACCGGGTGCCGGCCAGGTACGCGTCGACCACCCCGCGCAGCGCCGGCAGCAGCTCGTCGCCGAGGTCGGTGTCCCCGGTGACGGTGACGTGCCGGCTCACCGCGTGCAGGTACCACAGCGCGGCGTCGACCGTGTTGTACTCCACCTGCCCGGTGTCGGCCGTGTTGGCGAGCATCCCCTCCGACAGGGTCGCCGCGTACGCCCGCAGCAGCTCCCGCCCCTCGTCGGCCCGGTTCGCGCACAGGAACAACCCCTCGTACGAGGTCATGGTGTCCCGTGACCACGCGCCGAACCACGGGTAGCCGGCGACCACGTCCGGGCCGGCGGCGGTGCGTACGACGAACGCGTCGGCGGCCAGCGCGAGGGTGGCCTCGACGGCGTCCGCCGGCATGGCCCGTGCCACCACCTGCCGGTTGCGCCGCCGGGCCGCCGCGACGATCTGCTCCGCCGGGGGTGGCGCGGTGGCCAGGTCGCCCGCCCAGGCCAGCACCGACACCGTGTCGCCGGGGCGCTCCAGCGTGCCGCAGAACCGCCCGGCGTGCCAGACGTCGTCGTCCGGGTGCAGGCCCCGGGCCGCCTCCTCGCGGTGGTGCACCCCGAGCCACCACTGCCCCTCGGGAACCCAGTCCGGCCCGGCGAGGCGGAACGCGCCCTCCACCACCGCGCCGCCGTCCACCGGCTCGACCCGGGGCGTGGGACCGTCGGCGCGCCGTTCGCCGTGCGCGTCGCGCCAGGTGCAGGCCGCCGACAGGTCGAGGCGGACCGGCCCGCCGGAGACCAGCCGGTGCACCACCGCCACCCACGAGCGCCCGTACGCCATCGCCAGCTCGCGCTCGATCACCACGTCGCCGATCCGCCACCGCCAGCGCGGCAGCCCGTCGGTCAGGTCGAAGCGTTCCAGCAGCTCGAAGCCGCGCGGGTCGACGTCGCCGGAGGACCACTCGTGCGCGCCGAGGCGCAGCCGCGCGCCGGAGGGGAGGGTGACCGCCGGGTCGAGACTGACCAGTCCCACGTTTCGGGAAGCCGGGGTCTGGCCGGCCACCACCAGCAACCCGTGGTAGCGGCGGGTGCGCAGCCCGCTCACGGTGCCCATGGCGTACCCGCCCAGGCCGTCGGGGACCAACCACTCCCTGGTGGCTCCGCCGGTCAGCTCCCCGCAGATCTGCGGACCGAAACGAATGTCGATCAACTTTCCTCCAGCGGCGGCGAGGTGTAACACACCACGACGAGAATGGCCGCTGTGGTGAAGTACCCCGGCGGCACCGAAGATAGGCACGTGATCACCGACATGCCCCCCTCCTCCGCGCCCGCATCCGACGCCGAACGGCTCCGGCTCGCCCAGGCAGACTCCGGGGAGCAGGACTGGCGCGCATGGGGTCCCTATCTGTCCGAGCGGGCGTGGGGGACGGTACGGGAGGACTACAGCGAGCACGGCACGGCGTGGGACTACTTCCCCCACGACCACGCGCGGTCCAGAGCCTACCGGTGGAACGAGGACGGCATGGCGGGCGTCTGCGACGACCGGCAGACGTTCTGCTTCGCTCTCGCCTTGTGGAACGGGCGCGACCCGATCCTCAAGGAGCGGATGTTCGGCCTCGGCGGCGACGGCGGCAACCACGGCGAGGACGCCAAGGAGTACTGGTGGTACCTCGACTCCACGCCCACCCACTCGTGGATGCGGTGGCGCTACCACTATCCGCAGGCCGCCTTCCCGTACGACGAACTGGTCGCCGTCAACGCGCTGCGTGGCCGCGACGACACCGAGTACGAGCTGGTCGACACAGGGATCTTCGACGACGACCGGTACTGGGCGGTGACCGTCGACTACGCCAAGGCGTCCCCGACGGACATGTGCATCGTGGTGACCGTCGCCAACCGGGGCGACACCGCCGAGCGGCTGCACGTGCTGCCGTCGCTGTGGTTCCGCAACACGTGGGCGTGGGGCCTGCCCGGCGGGGACCGCGTGCCCCGGCTCGTCGGCTCCGCCGCCGGGGCCGGCGGCGGGGCCCGGCTCGTCGGCGAGCACTGGGTGCTCGGCCAGATCCTGCTGGAGGGCGACGGCGACCCGGTGCCGCTGCTCTGCGACAACGACACCAACGCCGAGCGGCTCTGGGGGCTGCCCGGCCGCTCGGCGTACCCCAAGGACGGGATCAACGACCACGTGGTGAACGGCGCGGCGACGGTCAACCCCGAGCGGGAGGGGACCAAGGGCGCGCTGCACTACGTGCTCGACGTGCCGGCCGGCGGGCACCGGCAGATCCGGCTGCGGCTGACCCGCACCGCGCCGCCGCCTGGCGGGACGCCGCCGCCGGCCGCCGACCTGGGCGCCGGCTTCGACGCGCTGGTGTGGGCGCGGCGGGCCGAGGCGAACCGGTTCTTCGACGGTGTCGTCCCGGCCACCGCCACCGCCGACGAGGCCCTCGTCGCCCGGCAGGCCATCGCCGGGCTGATGTGGGGCAAGCAGTTCTACCACTTCGACGTGAAGCGGTGGCTGGAGGGCGACCCCGGCTCCACGCCCCCGGCCGGCCGCCGGCACGGGCGCAACAGCCACTGGTGGCACATGACCAGCTTCGACGTGATCTCCATGCCCGACCCGTGGGAGTACCCCTGGTACGCGGCCTGGGACCTGGCCTTCCACTGCGTCAGCATCGCCCGCGTCGACCCGGGCTTCGCCAAGTCGCAGCTACTGCTCCTGCTGCGCGAGTGGTACCTGCACCCCAACGGGCAGATTCCGGCGTACGAGTGGGCGTTCGGCGATGTCAACCCGCCCGTGCACGCGTGGGCCGTGCTGAAGGTCTTCGAGATCGACGGCTCCCGCGACCACGAGTTCCTGGCCCGGGTCATGCACAAGTTGCTGCTCAACTTCACCTGGTGGGTCAACCGCAAGGACACCGGCGGCAACAACGTCTTCGAGGGCGGTTTCCTCGGGCTGGACAACGTCGGCCCGTTCGACCGCTCGGCGGCGCTGCCGGTGGCCGGGACGCTGGAGCAGTCCGACGGCACCGGCTGGATGGCCATGTACGCGCTCAACCTGCTCGACATCGCCATCGTGCTCGCCGAACACGACCGGACGTGGGTCGACACCGCCACCAAGTTCTTCGAGCACTTCGCCTACATCGCCGCCGCCGCGTACGACCAGGGGCTCTGGGACGAGGAGGACGCGTTCTTCTACGACGTGCTGCGGCTGGCCGACGGCAGCCAGGTGCCGCTGAAGGTCCGCTCGGTGGTGGGGCTGCTGCCGCTGGCGGCCACCACCCGGCTCACCGCGCGTACGCTGCGCCGCCTGCCCGAGCTGGGAGCCCGGCTGCGTTGGTTCCTCACCCACCGGCCCGAGTACGCCGCCGTGATCGGCGCCCGCCGGATCGGCCCGGACGGCCGCCAGCAGCGGCTGCTGACCATGGTCGGCCCGGAGAAGGTGGTCCGCATGCTGGCCCGGATGCTCGACACCGAGGAGTTCCTCTCCGAGTACGGCCTGCGCACGCTCAGCCGCGCCCACCTGGACAAGCCGTTCACCGTCACCCTCGGCGGCCAGGAGTTCAGCGTCGGCTACGAGCCGGCCGAGTCGACCAGCGGCCTGTTCGGCGGCAACTCCAACTGGCGCGGCCCGATCTGGATGCCGACCAACTTCCTGCTGATCAGCGCGTTGCGCGACTACGCGGCCTTCTTCGGCGACGACCTCCAGGTCGAGTACCCGACCCGCTCGGGGGTGAAGCGGACCCTCAACGAGATCGCCGATGACCTCTCCGCCCGGTTGATCTCGCTGTTCACCAGGGACGGCTGGGGCCGGCGGCCCATCTACGGGGCCGCCCAGCTCTTCCAGACCCACCCCGACTGGCGGGACCTGATCAGCTTCCCGGAGTACTTCCACGGCGACAACGGCGCGGGGCTGGGGGCGTGGCACCAGACGGGCTGGACGGCCCTGGTCGCCGACCTGATCCTCACCCTGCGCCGCGGGCCCACCGGCCCGGCGGAATCGGCGTGACCGCGCCGCGCCATCCGCAGTACGGTGTCCGGGCCCGGCGGGAGGGGGAAGCGATGCGGCAGGGCACGACGGGTCGACGGAACGCGCAGGTGCTGGTCTTCGACGCCGACGACACGCTGTGGGAGAACAACGTCGTCTTCGAGCGGGTCATCGACGGCTTCCTCGCGTGGCTGGACCACCCGACGCTGGACCGGGCGGAGATCCGGGCCATCCTCGACGACATCGAGCGGGCCAATGCGGTCGTCCACGGGTACGGCAGCAAGGTCTTCCTGCGTAGCCTGGGCGAGTGCCTGGAGCGGCTGCGGGAGCGGCCCGTCTCCGCCGCGGAGCGCCGCCAGATCGATGCCCTGGCCGAGGCGCTGGTCAACCACCAGGTCGAACTGATGCCCGGGGTGGCCGCGACGCTCGACGCGCTGGCCGGGCGGCACCGGCTGCTGCTGCTCACCAAGGGCGACCGGGAGGAGCAGCAGCGCAAGCTCGACGCCTCCGGGCTGCTGCACCACTTCCACGCCGCGCACGTCGTGCGGGAGAAGAACGTCGACACCTACCGGTGGCTCGCCGGGGAACACGGCTTCGACCCGGGAGCCGCCTGGATGATCGGCAACTCGCCGCGGTCGGACATCCTGCCGGCCCGGGCCGCCGGCATGTGGGCGGTGTTCATCCCGAACGAGAACACCTGGGTGCTGGAGCACGACGACCTCGACCCGACCGATACCGGCGTGCTCCGGCTGGCCGTGTTCGAAGACCTGCTCCGGCACTTCTAACGTTCCCACCCGCTCGACGCGCCCGTTTCTCGCGTTCTGGGCCTGCTCGACACGCCCGTTCTGGGCCTGCTCGACACGCCCCGCCGGGTGTACCTGCTCCGATGCAGAGCAGCGCCGGCGCGGTGGCTCGTGTTACGGCCTGCTGCCGGATTTGGGACTTGCCGACAATCGCGGCCATGAATGGCCGGGACAGGTTGTTCCGCCTGCGCCGCGCTGCCTAACCTGAACCGGCGTTCGCGACTCTTCGGGTGGGTCGGGAACGCGCCGAAGTCCGGCGGTGGCGCACCGTGGAGCTGAGTGCAGGCGGGCCGTATCGTCGCGGGTGAGCCCCAGCGTGGGCGGCATGGTCCGCTCACGCGTTCACCGGCGCGATTCCGCTGCCACACCGGACGGCCGGTGGGTCAGGGCCGGGGAACTGCGGACCCGGTCCTGACCCGTGCCCGCCCACGGGGGCGACGCCGTGGGCCGCCCGCCGCGCCGATCCAGCACCGTGGCCGCGCGTCGGGTCGACGCCGTCGATCGTGGAGCGGGTGGCGTCTCGACCGGCGGTCAGGTGATCTCGCCCCGGACGATCGCCACCGCCACCCGGCAGAACTCGTCCATGTCCGGCTGGAAACCGGCCGCGATGTCCGGGTGCAGCCCGGACCGCGTCTCGTCCAGCAGCCGCTGACAGACCTGCTCCACCGGCTCGCCCGCGAAACTCGACCGGATCCGCTCCGTGGCCGCCTGCAGGGCCGAGGTCAGCTGGTCCTCCAGCGGGCCCCGCAGCTTCCGCTGCACGGGGTCGAGCCCGCTCGGGTCGAGCGTGACATGTGGCTCCGACATCAACGCTCCCTTCGTCGGCGTCGGCGGTACCCCACCGCGCGCGTCGGTCAAACCACGGTCGGCATGGCGGCCACCCGCACCCGGTAGGAGAACTCCTCCGCCGGTTCCTCCAGGTACGACAGCCGGCGGATCTGCCGGTCGTCGGTGTAGAGGGCGACGTCGGCGAGGACCCCGAGGTGGGTCAGGCCGATGGTGGCGACCCTCTTCTTGTCCTGCAGCACCGCGCAGACTCCGCCGAGCAGGGTGCTGGCGTCGGAGGTGCGGTGCCCCGGCGGACAGCGCAGGGTCACCTCCACCTCCACCGGCCCGCCCAGCGGTGTCCAGCCGGTGCGCTGGGCCGCCGAGCAGGCCGCCAGGAGCAGGGCCCGGACCCTCGTCGCCTGCCGGTGCCCGGCGGCGAAGATGGACAGGGCCTCGGTCTTCACCGGGGGCAGGCCGCTCACCTCGAATGTCAGGGCGAGAGCGCGGGTGTCCTGCACGACGGCACCTCCTCGTCGTCAACGATCCTGCCCAACGGGTGAACCGGCAGCGGGGGGTTCGCTCGATTACCCACCGATCGGGCAGGCAGGGGTCGGCCGGAGGCGTATCGACTTCGACGGCGACGCGCTGGCAGCTGAGTTGGGGGAACTCCCGGCAAACGCTAGTCGAACCGGCGGATGCCCGGTAGCCTCCGCGCGTACGTGTCGTGACCGGCCGGAGGCGCGTTGTCCCGGCCGGCCCGCGCCTGACGGACTCCCGTGCGACCCGCGTACCGCCTCGTCCCAGCGGCCGTCACCGGCCCGGACACGCGGCGCGATCGGCGGCCCGGCGGCCGGAGCGGAGGCCGCCCGGGTGACACCTGTTGCGGTCAGGTTTCGCGGCTTCGCAGGTCGGGCAGTGTTCCCCGCACGAAGCGCCCGGGACGGGCCGGTGGTCGCCGGCCCTCGCCCGGCCGTCTCGCCGTGCGCCGGGGCACGGGTGATTTCCCCGGATCTTCGCCGAAGAGAGGGGGAGGGCGATGACAGGACCGGCCCGACGTCGGCGTCGACCCGGGGCCCGGGCGGGGGCCGTCGCAGCCGCGCTCGCGCTGGTCGCGCCGCTGGCTGCGTGCGGTTCCGGCGGCGACGGCGGTACGCCCACCATCAACCTGTACTACCCGCCCGAGCAGAACCTGCAGAAGGTCGTCGACGACTGCAACGCCGAGGCCCAGGGGCGCTACCGCATCGCCTACCGGGTGCTTCCGCGTCAAGCCGACGACCAGCGGGTGCAACTGGTCCGTCGGCTCGCCGCCGGGGACACCGGGATGGACGTGCTCGGCCTCGACGTCACCTGGACCCAGGAGTTCGCCAGCGCGGACTGGATCCGGGAGTGGACCGGGCAGGACCGGGCCGACGTGGAGCAGGGCACCCTCGCCGGGCCGCTGGACACCGCCCGGTACCAGGGCAAGCTGTACGGCGCGCCGAAGAACACCAACGTGCAGCTCCTGTGGTACCGCACCGACCTGGTGTCGCAGCCGCCGAAGACCTGGGACGACATGATCAAGCAGGCCCAGGACCTGAAGGCGCAGGGCAAGCCCTACCAGGTGCTCACCATGGGCGCCCAGTACGAGGGGCTCGTCGTCCTCTACAACACCCTCGCCGAGAGCGCGGGCGGCAAGATCCTCAGCGACGACGGCAGGCAGGCGGTGATGGACGCCGGCACGGTCACCGCGCTCGACCAGCTCCGGCGCTTCGCCACGTCCGGCGTGACGTCGCCGTCGTTCAGCAACGCCACCGAGGACCCCGTCCGGCTGGAGTTCCAGTCCGGCGGCGGCGCGTTCCAGGTGAACTGGCCCTTCGTCTACCCGGCCTTGCAGGAGGCCGACCCGGAGCTGGCGAAGAAGGTGAAGTGGGCGCGGGTGCCGGGGATCGACGCCGACACCCCGAGCAAGGTCACCATCGGCGGCGTCAACCTGGCCGTCAGCGCGTACTCGAGGCACCCGGCGGAGTCCTTCGAGGCCGCCAGGTGCCTCCGCAACGCGAGGAACCAGAAGTTTTCCGCCGTCAACGACGGCGTGCCACCGACCATCGAGCAGGTCTACGACGACCCGGAGATGGACAGGGCGTACCCGATGAAGGAGACCATCCTGGAGGAGCTGAAGGAGCCGGCGACGCGCCCGCTGACCCCGGCGTACCAGAGCATCTCCACCGTGATGTCGGCGATCCTGTCGCCGCCGTCGGCGATCCGCCCCGAGCAGACCGCCGACGAGCTGCGCGACGCCATCGCCGACGCCCTGGAGTCGAAGGGGGTGCTGCCGTGAGCGTGAGGAGTGAGCCGGTTCTGCGAGCCCCGCAGTCGCGAACGAAGGAGGCACCGTGAGCGTGAGGAGTGAGCCGGTTCTGCGAGCCCCGCAGTCGCGAACGAAGAAGGCACCGTGAGCGCGAAGCTGAGCGAGAACAAGCGGGCCGAACGCAAGCTCGGCTGGCTGCTCTGCGCTCCCGCCGCGCTGGTCATGGTGCTGGTCACGGCGTACCCGATCGGCTACTCGATCTGGCTGTCGTTGCAGCGCTACGACCTGCGCTTTCCCGACCAGCGCGAGTTCATCGGGCTGGAGAACTACGTGACGGTGCTGACCAACGAGTTCTGGTGGACCGCGTTCGGGGTCACCATGCTGATCACCGTCGTCACCGTCGCCGTCGAGCTGGCGCTCGGCATGGGGCTGGCGCTGATCATGCACCGGACGCTGGTCGGCCGGGGCATCGTCCGCACCGCCGCGCTCGTCCCGTACGGGATCGTCACGGTCGTCGCCGCCTTCTCCTGGCGGTACGCCTGGACACCGGGCACCGGCTACCTGGCGAACCTGTTCAGCGACGGCGCGCCGCTGACCGAGCGGGCCAGCTCCCTGGCGATCGTCATGCTCGCGGAGATCTGGAAGACCACTCCGTTCGTGGCGTTGCTGCTGATGGCCGGCCTCGCCCTGGTGCCGGAGGACCTGCTCAAGGCGGCGTCCACCGACGGGGCGACCGCGTGGCAGCGGTTCACCAGGGTCATGCTGCCGGTGATGAAGCCGGCGATCCTGGTCGCCCTGCTGTTCCGCACGCTCGACGCGTTCCGGGTGTTCGACAACATCTACGTGCTCACCGCCGGTGGCAACGAGACCTCGTCGGTGTCGATGCTCGCCTACAACAACCTGATCCGGGGCCTGAACCTCGGCATCGGGTCGACGATGTCCGTGCTGATCTTCCTCACCGTGGCGGCCATCGCGTTCGTCTTCGTGAAGCTGTTCGGCACCGCTGCCCCGGGCAGCGACGATGGGGAGAGGCGCTGACATGGCCGACACCACCACGCGGGCGAAGCTGCGCTGGGGTCTGCTGGACGTCATCGTCGTCGTCTTCGCGCTGGTCCCGGTGCTCTGGATCGCCTCGCTGTCGTTCAAGACCCCGGCCACCCTCACCGACGGCAGGTTCTGGCCCCGGGAGTGGACGCTGGACAACTACCGGTCGATTTTCGACACCGACCAGTTCGTCCGGGCCCTGGTCAACTCGGTCGGCATCGCGCTCGTCGCCACGCTCGTCGCGGTGGTGCTCGGCGCGATGGCCGCGTACGCGATCTCCCGGCTGGACTTTCCCGGCAAGAAGCTGCTCGTCGGCGTCGCCCTGCTGATCGCGATGTTCCCGCAGGTGTCGCTGGTGTCGCCGCTGTTCGAGATCGAGCGGCAGCTCGGGCTGTTCGACACCTGGCCGGGGCTGATCCTGCCGTACATCACCTTCGCGCTGCCGCTGGCGATCTACACGCTGTCGGCGTTCTTCAAGCAGATCCCGTGGGACCTGGAGAAGGCGGCGAAGATGGACGGCGCGACGCAGGGCCAGGCGTTCCGGCGGGTCATCGCCCCGCTGGCCGCGCCGGGGCTGTTCACCACGGCGATCCTGGTCTTCATCTTCTGCTGGAACGACTTCCTGTTCGCCATCACGCTCACCTCCACCGAGCGGGCCCGCACGGTGCCGGTGGCGCTGTCGTTCTTCACCGGCGAGTCGCAGTTCGAGGACCCCACCGGGGCCATCTGCGCCGCCGCCGTGGTGATCACCGTACCGATCATCGCATTCGTCCTCTTCTTCCAGCGCCGCATCGTCTCCGGCCTGACCTCCGGCGCAGTCAAGGGATAGGTGGTTGTAGGCATGGCTGACATCGTGTTGGACAAGGTGAGCAAGCGGTTCCCGGACGGGACGGTCGCGGTGCAGGACGTGGACCTGGAGATCGCCGACGGCGAGTTCGTCATCCTGGTCGGCCCGTCCGGCTGCGGGAAGTCCACCACCCTCAACATGATCGCCGGGCTGGAGGACATCAGCTCCGGTGAGCTGCGTATCGGCGGCCAGCGGGTCAACGACAAGGCCCCCCGGAACCGGGACATCGCGATGGTGTTCCAGTCGTACGCGCTCTATCCGAACATGACCGTCCGGGAGAACATGGCGTTCCCGCTGCGACTGGCCAAGCTCGACAGGGAGACCATCGACGCCAAGGTCGACGAGGCGGCGAAGGTCCTGGAGCTGACCCCGCTGCTGGACCGCAAGCCGGCCAACCTCTCCGGCGGCCAGCGGCAGCGGGTGGCGATGGGCCGGGCGATCGTCCGCCAGCCCAAGGCGTTCCTGATGGACGAGCCGCTGTCCAACCTGGACGCGAAGCTGCGGGTGCAGATGCGCACGGTCGTGTCCCGGTTGCAGAAGCAGCTCGGCACCACCACCGTCTACGTCACCCACGACCAGACCGAGGCGATGACCCTCGGCGACCGGGTGGTGATCATGCGGGGCGGCGCGATCCAGCAGGTCGGCCCGCCGCAGGAGCTCTACGACCACCCACGCAACCTCTTCGTGGCCGGCTTCATCGGCTCCCCGTCGATGAACTTCCTGCACGCCGCCGTCTCCGACGGGAAGCTGCGTACCGCCATCGGCGACGTGCCGATCGGCGAGCGGATCCGCCGCGAACTGGAGGCCGGCGACGCCCCACGCGAGCTGATCCTCGGCATCCGCCCCGAGCACTTCGAGGACGCCGAACTCGTCGACGACGACACCCGCCGCCGGGGCGCGGAGTTCACCGCGCCGGTCGACATCGTCGAGTCCATGGGCTCCGACAAGTACGTTTACTTCACGCTGGAGGGGGAGCGGGCCAGCGCCGCCGAGCTGGAGGAGCTGGCCGCCGACGCCGGGGCCGACTTCACCGGCGGCGGAGCCAGCCTGGTCACCCGGCTGTCGGCCGAGTCGACGGTACGCGAGGGCGAGGACCGCCGGGTCTGGTTCAACCTGGAGAAGATCCACCTGTTCGACCCGGGCACCGGCCGCAACCTGACCCTGCACGAGGGGCGGGCGTCCGGCGCGCTCGGGGGCTCCTGACCCGGGCGGCGGGCCCACGGCGGCATGGGCGTGGGCCCGGTGCGCCGAACGGCCTCCGACCCGGGTCGTCCCCGTGGCCGGAGCCCGGTGGCGGTCCTGCCGGGGGTCACCCGTGGTCGGCTTCCGCGTACCTAGAGCGGCTCTCCGCGACTAGGCCCCCGCGGACCACGCGACGGCCCCCGGCAACCCGACGAAGGCCGCGTACGCCGCCAACGCCGCGTCCACCCGCCCCCGGGTCGCGGCGTCGAGGTCGACCAGCGGGCGCACCGCCACCTTCACCTTGGTCTTGCCCAGCGTCCGCTTCCAGGTGCCGGCGACCCGGCCGCCGTGCACCACCGTCGACTGGAACACCCCGTTGCCGCCGGGGATGACCGCCTGCCTGTGCTCCGGGGCGAGCATCAGCGACCGGTCCTTGAAACCCAGCAGGTACTCGTCGAAGCCGGGCAGGGTGTGCACGTCGTCGACCGGGGCGCGGGGCGCGTCGAGCAGGGCCGGATCGGCCACCGCCTCGACCCCGTCGACCGTCACCGTGGCGAGCGCGTCACCGGCGGCGGCGATGCCCCGCTTGGCGTCGGCTGCCGTCAGGCCCGTCCAGCCGGCGAAGTCCTGCCGGGTGGTGGGACCGTGACTGCGGAAGTAGCGCAGCGCCAGGATGCCGAGGGCCTCGTCGCGGTCGGGGCGGTGCGGGTCGGGCACCCACTCGTCGAGCAGCGCGAAGGTCTGCTCGGTGCCGACGTGCGGGGCGATGCAGGTCACGCCCTTTTGCGCCACGTACCACAGCAGGTGGTAGCCGCGCTGCCCGGCGGTGTCGATGCCGGCCGCGTGGAGGGTGGCCTGGCACTGCGGACGGGTCATCCGCACACCGCCGGTCAACGCCTCGCCGAGCACGTCGGCGGCCCGGTCGGCCTCTTCCAGGCTGAGCCCGAGGAACGCCCGGCGCGGCCCGGCCGCGGCCAGGGCCCGCACGCCGGTGACCTCGAGCATCCAGCGGGCGTCGCGGGACGGGACGAGGTGCACGGTGCCCCGCATCGGCCAGGTGCGCAGCGCCTCCCGCCGCTCCAGCGCGTCCTGCACGTCGGCCTGCGTCCAGCCGGGCAGCCGCAGCCCGAGCGACCACAGGCCGCTCGCCGCGTCCTGCGCCTGCATCGCGCCGAACCACTCGACGACGCCGGCCACGTCCTTCGGGCGGGCCGTGGGGTGAGGACGCAGCAGCAGGCTGGCCATCCGCAGCGCGAGCGCCTCCGCGCCGGTCAGCGCCGCCCGGCCCGTCAGCGCCGCCCCGCCGGCCAGCGAAACCGCCCGTGCCCGTTTCCTCGCGCCGCTCGTCGCCACGTCGTCAGCCGCCTTCCCCACGCCTGGGTGCCCAGCATAGGACCGGGCACCGACACCACCGGGCACGCGCCCGGGCGGGCGGATCACCAGGGATCCACCCGCCCGGGGGTTGCGCCGCGCGTCGCCGCGGCACCGCCGAATGCCGCGTCAGCGGCGGCTACGGGCCGCCTCCGGGACGTCCGCGTCCACCCGCTCGCGGCGCAGCTGCTCGTCGACGGGCCGGTCCTCGACGACCTCGTCCCTGGTCATCCGGACCCGCTCGACCGGGACCTGCTCCTTGCTAACCACCGGGTGCTCGGCGCGCAGCAGCATCTCCTGCTGCTCGTCGCCGATCTCGGCCCGCGCCCGCCGGTCGCCCGGTGCGATCGGCTCGCGCTCGACGCGCACCTCGTCGTGCTCCACGGGAACGGTGGTGTGCACGTCCTCGGTGACGACGTGCTTGCGCAGCCTGGCGGCTCCGGCCGGCTCGCTCTCGGTGCCCACCAGCAGCCGCTCCTCGGAGCGGGTCATCTCCGGTCCCTCCGGGCGTCGGGTCGTGCGCTGCTGCGCCGGGCCCTGCTGCGGGGCCTGCGCGCCGGGCTGCTGGAGCTGGTAGTGCGCGTAGAGCTGGGCGAGCTGCTGGGCATCCAGCGGCTCGTCGGTGCCCGTCTCCACGCTGGGCGCACCGCGCACCGTCGCCTTGTCGTACGGCAGGCTCAGCTTGCCCTGCTGAATCCGGGCCGACTGGAGCGGGGCCATCGACTCGTGGTGGCCCATCACGCCGGTCTTCACGCTGATCCAGGTAGCCTCACCGGCCGGGTCGGCCCACACCTGGCCCACGCTGCCGATTTTCGCGCCCGAGCGGTCCTGGACATCCTGCCCATACAGCGAACGGATCTGCTGCTCGTTCAGTCGCACTGGCTCGTCCTTCCTCTCGTGGGTCACGGGGTGGCTACCCGAACGGCTCCGGAAGCATTCCGGGGCACGATCGTGAATAGCAGCAGGATCGGCGGTGCGGGCGGGCGGAGAGTTCCCGGCCCGGCCAGCGTGGGCCTAGTGCTCCGCCAGTCACCGGAATCCGGTGTGTCACCCCGCTGCGGGAGTGCGGCTCGCTGCCCGGTGTGGTCGAGGCCGACGACCGGACGGGGCCGGTGCGCACCGGGCCGACCGCCGACCCCGGCGGCGGAACTCGACCGGCTGCTGGATGCCCTGCTCGGCTGAACCGGTCGAAGGCGGGACCTCGTCGGGGGCGGTGGCTGTCCCCTGATCGCGCTACGCCGGCCTCGTCGCCGACGGAGCGCGATCCCCCGTTCAGGTCGACCGGCGCGGGGCGGCGGCACGAGCCGCCGGCGCCGGTCCGATCAGGATGGCGCTTGCCGACCCGGACGGGCCCGGTGAGCCGTGGAACTTGCGCAAATCTTGAGCGAGCCGCCCGGCGGTGGGTCAGCCGCGCCGGGGCTGCGGGACGCGCACCCAGGCCATGCCCGCGGCGGTGGCGGCCTGAATGCCCAGGTCGGCGTCCTCGAAGACGAGGCAGTCACCCGGCGGTACGCCGAGCAGCCGGGCGGCGAGCAGGAACGCCTCCGGGTCGGGCTTGGGCCGGGCGTAGTCGCCGGCGCAGACCAGCGCGTCGAACCGGTCGAGGATGCCGAGCGCGCCGAGGGACGCGGTGACGGATTCGCGGGTGCTGCCGGAGACCACGGCGAAGGGCACCCGCCCGTGGGCGTCGTCGATGTGCCGCAGGACCCCCGGCACGCCGACCGCCGTCGGAAGCAGCTCCTGGTAGAGCGCCTCCCGGCGGGCGGCGACGGCGTCCACCGGCATCGCCAGGCCGTGCCGGGCGTTGAGGTCGGCGACGATGTCGGCCACCGGCCGCCCGGCCCAGGCGTAGAAGAGGTCCTCGGGCAGGTCGCAGCCCCACTCGTCGAGGGCCCGCTGCCAGGCGGTGTGGTGCTGGGGCATCGAGTCGACGATGGTGCCGTCGCAGTCG
Source organism: Micromonospora sp. KC207 (assembly GCF_004348615.1). Taxonomy (NCBI): domain Bacteria; kingdom Bacillati; phylum Actinomycetota; class Actinomycetes; order Micromonosporales; family Micromonosporaceae; genus Micromonospora; species Micromonospora sp. KC207. The sequence goes on along the minus strand of NZ_SMKJ01000042.1, from coordinate 13,577 downwards.
AACAGGTACGCCCGGAACTCGCCGTCCGGCAGGGGCAGGATCACCGCACCAGGTTATAGCGCGCCCGAACTGCGGTTTCACCCGCGCCGGGCCCGGCAGGGCCGTCCATCGAAGTTTGACGCCGCAACCAACGGGTAGTCGCCGAAGCTGACCCGAGAACGAGGAGGACCTGATGGCAGGCCGGATCAAGGTCGCGGTGATCTACTACAGCGCGACCGGCATCACGTATCAGATGGCGCAGGCCGCGTGCGAGGCCGCCGGCGAGGCCGGCGCGGAGGTCCGGCTGCGCAAGGTGCGTGAGCTGGCACCGGACGAGGCGATCCGGTCCAATTCGGGATGGCAGGCGCACCGGCTCCAGACCCAGGACGTCATGGAGGCCGAGCCGGACGACCTGTCCTGGGCCGACGTGGTGATCTTCGGTTCCCCCACCCGGTACGGCATGGTCGCCGCGCAGCTCAAGCAGTTCATCGACACCACCGGCCCGCTCTGGGCGCAAGGCGCGCTGGCGAACAAGGTCTACTCCGCGTTCACCTCGGCGGCGACCGTGCACGGCGGGCAGGAGTCGACGCTGCTGTCGCTGTTCGCGGTCTTTCACCACTGGGGCGGCATCGTGGTCACCCCCGGCTACACCGACCCGAGCCAGTTCGTCGCCGGGAACCCGTACGGCGCCTCGCACACCAGCAACAACGGCGAGATCCCGCCGGACCACGTGGCGCTGGCCGCCACCGCGCTGACCGCGAAGCGGGCGGTGGAGATCGGCGCGGCGCTGAAGCGGGGCGTGGCGACCGGCTGACCCACCGGCGGGGCGGCCGGCGGTGCCGGCGGGGGCTCTCGACCCGTCCGCACCGCCGGTCGCCGGCATTCCTACCCCTGATCGACGGGTCCATGCGCCAGCCCCGTTGCCACGGCGCGCGCGGTGGCCGGGGAACGGCCCGGCGGCACCGACAACAGGTGGCCCAGCAGGTCGGCCAGGACCGCCAGGCCGTCGCGGCTGAGCACCGACTCGGGGTGGAACTGCACCCCGGCGAAGCCGGGCCCGCGCAGCGCGTGCACCGCGTGGTCGACCGGGTCGCGGGACAGCTCCACCGGCCCGTACGCGCTGGCCACCCGGTCGGCGGCGGCCACGGCCGTGAACGTGGAGTAGAACCCCACCCGACGGCTGGTGCCGAACACCGAGATGTCGCGCTGCACCCCCTGGTACGGCGCGTCGCGGCGGTGCAGTCGCAGCCCCAGCAGCCCGGCCAGGAGTTGGTGGCCCAGGCACACCGCGAGGGTCGGCGCGCCGGCCGCGAGCCGCCGGGCGAGCAGCCCGCGCAGGGCGGCCATCTTCGGCTGGTCCACCGCCCTCGGGTCGCCCGGGCCGGGGCCGGCGATCACCAGGTCGTACGCGTCGTCGCCGGGTCGGGAGTGCCACGGGGCCACCTCGACGGCCAGCCCGAGAGCGCGTAGCTGGTGGGCGAGCATGCCGGTGAAGGTGTCCTCCCCGTCGACGATCAGCGTCCGGCGGCCGGCCAGCCCGGGCAGCGCCACCGCGCCCGGGGGGCGCTGGTCCAGCCAGAACCGGGCCAGCGGGGCGTTGCGGGTGGCCAGCGCGGCGCGTACCTGCGGGTCGTCGGCCAGCCTCGGCACCGGTCCCGGCCCGGTGTCGGGGGCGTCCGGGCGCAACCCGAGGGCGGCCAGCACTCCGGCGGCCTTGGCGTGGGTCTCGGCCACCTCCCCCTCCGGCGTGGAATGGCGCACCAGGGTCGCCCCGACCGGCACCCGCAGCTGTCCGGCGGGGGAGATCTCCGCCGTACGGATCAGGATCGGCGCGTCCAGCGTCTGCCGGCCGGCCTCGTCGCGGCCCAGCAGGGCCAGCACCCCGGCGTAGTAGCGCCGCCCCGCGCGCTCGTGTCGGGCGATGACCCGGCAGGCGTTCTCCATCGGGCTGCCGGTGACCGTCGGCGCGAACATCGTCTCCCGCAGCACCTCCCGCACGTCCAGGCCGCTCTGCCCGACGAGCAGGTACTCGGTGTGCGCCAGGTGGGACATCTCCTTGAGGTACGGGCCGACGACCTGCCCGCCGCGCTCGGCGACGGTGGCCATCATCTTCAGCTCCTCGTCGAGCACCATGTACAGCTCGTCGACCTCCTTCGGGTCGGTGAGGAAGCGCAGCAGCGACGCGCTGTCGGCAGCCCCGCCGTGCCGGAAGGTGCCGCTGATCGGGTTCATCATGACCAGGCCGTCGTCGACGCTGACGTGCCGCTCGGGGCTGGCCCCGACCAGGATCCTGGTGCCGGTGTACACCACGAACGTCCAGTACGCGCCGCGCTCGCGCAGCAGCAGCCGGCGCAGCGCGGCCAGGGCGGCGGCCAGCGGGGCGCCCTGCACGGCGGCCCGCATGGTGCGGTGGATGACGAAGTTCGCGCCCTCGCCCCGGCCGATCTCCTCGGCGAGCACCCGGGCGACGGTGTCGGCGTACTCGGCGTCGGCGATGTCGAAGCCGGCGTCGGTGGTCACCACCGGGGCGTCGGGCAGGGCGGCCAGGACGTCGGCCAGCGGCAACCGGACGTGCGCGGCGATCTGGAGGCACTCCAGCGGAGCGCCGTCGTCGACGCACGCGAACCCCCGCTCGGTGACCTGCCGGTAGGGCACCAGCGCGAGCGTGCGCGGCCCGGCCGGCCCGTCGGGCAGCGGGACGTCGGCGAGCCGGTCGACGACGCGTACGGTGCCGGTGAAGAGCTCCAGGTGGTCGGTGCCCTCGCGGCGGACGAGCGCGAAGGGGCCGGGGTCGACGCCATCGGCGACGGCGGCGAGCAGGTCGTGCGGGCGGGCCATCGGGTCTCCTGGTGGGGCCGGGCGGCGCCGTCGGGGGCGGCCCTGGCCGGGGAGAACCGGCGACCGCCTCGTGGGGCGGCCGCGTGGGAAGCTACGCGCGGGGGTGGGCCGCCGGGTCGGCGGGCCACCAGCAGGTCGGGTGCGCGGGCATGCCGTCACCCTACGCGCGCCGCCGTCGGCCGGGAACCCGATCCCGGGGTACGGGATCAGCCCGCCGGCCACCTGCGACGACGTCGACCGCCGGGCCGGCGCGGCACTCGCCGGGTACGGTGATCGACGATGGACATCCTCGCCCTCGACCTGGGAACCTCCTCGGTGCGCGGCCTCGTGCTGGGGCCGGACGCTGTGCCGCGTCCCGGTGCCCTCGCCCGCCGGAAGGTGCGCGTGACGGTCGCCGACGACGGCGCGGGGACGCTGGACGCCCCGACCTACCTGGCCTGCCTCGCCGAGTGCCTGGACGAACTGGCCGCCGGCGGTCACCTGCGCGACGTCGGGTTGGTCGCCACCAGCGCCCAGTGGCACTCGGTGCTGCCGACCGACCGCGCCGGTGAGCCGCTGGGGCCGGTGCTCACCTGGCTCGACACCCGTCCCGAGCCACCGGCGGGGGCGACCGGCCCGGCCGACGAGGCCGCGTTCCACCAGCGCACCGGCACCTGGTGGCACCGCTGCTACTGGTCGGTGCGGCTGCCCTGGCTGCGCGAGCGCGCCTCGACCCCGCCCGCCCGGTTCGTCGGCCTCGCCGAGTACGTGCTGGGCGGGCTGCTCGACGCGGCCCCGATGTCGGTCTCCCAGGCCTCCGGCACCGGCCTGCTCGACCTGCGCATCCTGACCTGGGACGCCGAGGCGTGCGAGCTGGCCGCCGCCGGCCCGGGGCAGCTTCCCGAGCTGGCGGGCGACGACTGGCGGGGGCGGCTGCGCCCCGAGTACGCCCGCCGCTGGCCGCAGCTCGCCAGCGTGGCCTGGGCGGCGCCGGTGGGCGACGGGGCCGCCTCGAACGTCGGCTCCGGCGCGGTGGACCCGGGCCGGGCCGCGGTGACGGTCGGCACCTCCTCCGCCGTCCGGCTGATCCAGGCCGCGCCGGCCGGGGCGGAGCTGCCACCGCTGCCGAACCGGCTGTGGCGGTACCGGGTCGACCACGACCACGTGGTCACCGGGGCCGCGTACTCCTCCGGTGGGAACCTGTTCGCCTGGGCGGACCGCGCGCTGCGGCTGCCCCGAGGTGCCGCGCTGGACGCCGCGCTGGCCCGGATCCCCCCGGGCGGGGGCGTCGCGGCGGACCCGCACTTCGGTGGCGACCGGCCGCCCGGTCGGGCGCCGGCCGGGTCCGGAGGGCTGCGCGGGCTGGGCTTCGGCACCGGTGCGGTCGACATCTTCGCCGGCCTGATGTCCGGGGTCTGCCGGCTGGTCGCGGCGGACCTCGCCGAGCTGGAGTCCACCGTGGGCGGGCCGGTCGAGGTCGTGCTGGGCGGCGGGGCGGTGGCGGCCTCCGCGTGGTGGCGGGAGTCGTTCGCGGTCGTGCTCGCTCCCCGCCGGGTGTGTCACCAGCCCGACCCGGAGGTCGGCGCGACGGGCGCAGCCCGGGTGGCGCTGCGCCGGCTGGACGCGCCGGTGCCGCTCGTGGACATCGGCCGGACGGATGAGGCGCCCTCACCGACCCCGTCAGGACCGCGCCACCCTCGGTATCCTTCCTGATCCCCAGCTCAGGTTGGCCCGTTGACAGGGCGGTCCTGCCTGGTTGGATGGACCCGCTGTCCGGTGCGGCGGATGCGAGGGACCTAGGAGGCACGTGTGGGCGCAGGTCCCGATCCGGCGCGAAGCGAGGTGTCGAACCACCGTCGGCGTCGGTTCGGCGTCCGCGTCGTGCCGCACCGCCGGCGCTCGCCGCTGCGGCTGCGGGACTGGCGGATGGGGACCAAGCTCGCCACCGTCCTGGTCATCCCCTCCGTGGCGTTCCTGGTGCTGGCCGGCGTGCAGACGCAGGGCCTGGTCGGGCGGACCACCGAGCTGAGCGACTTCGCGCGGCAGGTGGGCATCGGGCGGGAGATCACCGCCGTGGTGCACCAGCTCCAGCAGGAGCGCGACCGCACCGCCGGTGAACTGGCCGAGCTGCGCCGAGGCGGGGGTGGCGGGGCCGCGCGGGACGCCGCCACCGTCGCGCTGAAGCCGGTGCAGACCAGCACCGACGCCGCCGTGCAGGAGCTGCGGCGGGCGGCCCGCCCGCTGGCCGACGCCGACGCCGCCTGGCGGGTCGCGTACTCCGCGGCGCTGGAGGCATACGACCAGGTCGTCTACATCCGTGCGGCGGTGCCCCCGGCGGTGCTGGCCAGCGACACCATCCTCAGCAACTACCACCGGGCCGTCTCCGCCCTGCTGAACCTGCTCGCCCAGCCCTCGCCGGGGGAGGGCCGGCGGGCGCTCAACGACAGCGTGCTGCGCTACGTCCAGCTCGCCCGGGTCAAGGAACTCTCCTCCCGCGTCCGCGCGGAGCTGTACGCCGCCGCGCGCGCCGGCCGGTACGGGGTGGAGGACCAGGTCGAGCTGACCGACCTGCGGGCCCAGCAGCTCACCGCCCTCGGCGCGTTCCGGGTCGCGGCCACCACCGACCAGATCCGCCGCTACGACGCCATCTCCGTGGACCCGGCGTTCACCACCGCCACCCGTCTTGAGGAGCAGAGCCTGCCCAGCGACGGCGCGGAGGCCAGGGTGCTGCCTGCCCCGCAGTGGTGGGCGGCCAGCGAGCAGCGTCAGGAGCTGCTGCGGCAGTTGGAGGCCAGCGTCGTCGACGACGCGGTGGGCCAGGCCGACGAGGCCAGCGCCAACCAGCTCCGGACCACCCTGCTGGTGGCCGGCGGGATCGTCGCGGTGCTGCTGGTGGCCCTGCTGATCTCGGTGCTGGTCGGCCGGACCATCGCCCGTTCGATGCGGCTGCTGCGCGGCCAGGCGCTGCGGATCGCCCAGATCGAGCTGCCGGACGCCCTCGACCGGCTCCGCCAGGTCAACGGCGGGGTGCCCGACATCGAGGTGCCGGCGGCGGTGGTCCGCTCCCTCGACGAGGTCGGCGAGCTGGCCGAGGCGTTCGTCGCGGTGCACCGCAGCGCGGTCAGCGTCGCGGTGGAGCAGGCCACCATGCGCCGCCACGTCAACCTGATGTTCGTCAACCTCGCCCGGCGCAGTCAGGTCCTGGTGGAGCGGCAACTGGAGCTGCTCGACGGCCTGGAACGGGAGGAGAGCGACCCGGACCAGCTGGAGAACCTGTTCAAGCTCGACCACCTCGCCGCCCGGATGCGGCGCAACGACGAGAGCCTGCTGGTGCTCGCCGGCTGCGAGTCGACCCGGCGGTGGAACCGGCCGGTGGCGCTGGCCGCGGTGCTGCTGGCCGCCAGCGCCGAGATCGAGCAGTACCAACGGGTACGCCACGAGCAGGTGGCCGACCTGTATGTCGTCGGGCACGTCATCGGGGACCTGGTGCACCTGTTCGCCGAGCTGCTGGAGAACGCCACCGCGTTCTCCCGGCCGGACACCACGGTGCTGGTCACCGCCCGGCGCGAGGGGTACGACGCGGTGGTGGAGATCGTCGACCGCGGATTGGGCATGAGCCCGGCCGCGCTCGCCGAGGCCAACGAGGTGCTGGTGACCCCGCCGGCCGCCGACGTCGCCGCGTCCGAACGGATGGGCCTGTTCGTGGTCAGCCATCTGGCCGCCCGACACGCGGTCGCGGTGCGCCTGCTCTCCGGCCACGACGGGCTGGTGGCCCGGGTGCGGCTCCCGGCCCCCGTGCTCACCGCCGCGCCGCCGGTGCAGCTCGACTCGCCCGCGTCGCCGCGGATGCTGACCACCACGCTGACCAACCTGCCCCGGATCACCGCCCCCCTGGCCGAGGACCCGGTGCGGCAGCCGGTGACCGGGGGGCCACCGCGCGGTGGCACCGGGGCCCCGGAGCCGGTGGAACTGCCGGTGGCGGGGCGCCGGCCGCGCAGGGTCACCGTGCCGGGGCGGCCGGTGCCGGTGCGGGCGGAGGACGTGCTCACCTCGGTCGCCGGACCGGCCGCCCCCACCGGGGGCGGCTGGTGGTCGCGGCAGGGCCCGGCGGCCGGCGCGGCGGCCGGCGAGGTCGCGCCGCCCGCGGTGCCGGTGACGGGGGGTGTCAACGAGCGCGGCCTGCCGGTTCGGGTGCCGATGGCCCAGCTCGCCGCCCTGCCGCAGCCGGCGCGGTCACGGGAGCCGACCCCGCGAACCGACCCGGACCCGGAGGCCGTGGGCGGCATGCTGAGCCGCCTCTACAGCGGCGTACGGCGGGCCGAGGCCGAGGAGACCACCGAGTTTTTCCTGCCGCCAACCGGCGGGCGGACCGAAGGGGAACATCAATGATGACGTTGAGCCAGGAGGCGCGGGACGTGAGCTGGCTGGTCAGCGCGTTCGCGCAACGGGTGCCAGGGGTGGCCCACGCCATCGTGGTCTCCTCCGACGGGCTGTTGGTCGCCGTCTCCGACCACCTGCCGCGCGATCACGCCGACAAGCTGGCCGCGGTGACCTCGGGGCTGATGAGCATCACCGCCGGCGCGGCCCAGATGTTCGACGGCGACGTCGTCAAGCAGACCGTCGTGGAGATGGGCCGTGGCTACTTCCTGGTGATGCAGGTGCGCGACGGCTCGATTCTGGCCACCCTGGCCGCCGGGGACGCCGACATCGGCGTGGTCGGCTACGAGATGGCACGGCTGGCCAAGCAGGCCGGCGAGATGCTCACCCCGGCGCTGCGGGCCGAACTCCAGCAGGCGCTGCCCCCGCTGAGCTGAGCGCTCCGGGCCGGGCCCGCCGGACGTGGCGCGCCCGGCGGCCCGGGGCTCCCGCCGGGCTGATGCGGGTTCGCCGCACCCGCCCGGCGGGGAGAACCGTCGATCACAGGCCGTTGGCCCGGATCACCTCGCGGTACCAGTGCGCGCTGCGCTTGAGCACCCGGCGCTGGGTCGGGTAGTCCACGTACACCAGGCCCCAGCGCTGGTCGTACCCCTCGGCCCACTCGAAGTTGTCCAGCAGCGACCAGACGTGGTAACTCTCCAGCGGCACCCCGTCGGAGACGGCCCGGTGCGCGGCGGCCATGTGCTCGCGCAGGAAGTCGATCCGGCCCGTGTCGTCGACGGTGCCGTCGGCGGAGAGGGTGTCCGCCTGCGGCAGGCCGTTCTCGGTGACGGTCAGCGGGAGAGGGCCGTAGTCCCGGGTCACCCGGGTCAGGATGTCGTACATGCCGTTGGGGTAGATCTGCTGCCAGTCCGCCTGCGAGGTGGGCCAGCGGGTGACCGTGCCCCCGGTGGGGGTCACGTAGTACGGGGTGTAGTACTGCACGGCGAGCAGGTCGACCGGCGAGGAGATGATCTCCAGGTCGCCGTCGACGATGCCCCGCGCGATCCGGCTGTCGGCCCCGAGGTCCGCCAGCACGTCGGCCGGGTAGCTGCCCTTGAGGATCGAGTCGAGGTAGAGGCGGTTCTCGTACCCGTCGTAGAGCCGGCTGGCGCGGGCCGCCTCGGCGCTGTCGTCGGCGGGGTAGCAGGGGTGCAGGTTGAGGGCGGGGCCGATCCGGGCGGCGCTGCCGGTGGCCCGCAGCGCCCGTACGGCCAGGCCGTGGGCAAGCTGGAGGTGGTGGGCGACCAGGTAGGCCGCCTGTGGGTCCTGGAAGCCGGGCGCGTGGTGGCCGTAGAGGTAGCCGTTCTGCACCACGGTCTTCGGCTCGTTGATGGTCAGCCAGGCCGGGATCCGGTCGCCGAGGCCGTGGAAGACCGCCTCGGCGTACTCGGCGAAGCGGTAGGCGGTGTCGCGGTTCTCCCAGCCGCCGGCGTCCTGCAACGTCTGGGGCAGATCCCAATGGAACAGGGTGGCCATCGGCGAGATGCCGCGCTCGTGCAACCCGTCGACGAGCCGACGGTAGAAGTCGAGCCCCCGCTGGTTGGGCGTGCCGGTGCCGTCGGGCTGGATGCGCGGCCAGGAGATGGAGAACCGGTAGCTCCGCAGCCCCAGGTCGCGCATCAGGTCGAGGTCATCGGCGTAGCGGTGGTAGTGGTCCGCGGCGACGTCGCCGGTGTCGCCGTTGCGGGTCCTGCCGGGGGTACGGCTGAAGGTGTCCCAGACCGACTCGCCTCGGCCGTCCTCCTTGGCGGCACCCTCGATCTGGTACGCCGAGGTGGCCGCGCCCCAGCCGAATCCGGTCGGGAAGCGTAGGTTGCCCCCGGACCCGCCGGTCGGGTCTGTGTCGGGGTCGGTGCCGGCGTCGCATCCGGTGGCCCCGGCGGTGGCGGAAAGTGCGGCGCGGCTGAGCAGCCGCCGCCGGGTGAGCATCGACATGGGGCCTTCTCCTTGTGATGGGTGCCCACCGCCGCGCGGCCGGGAGCGCTCCCAGCATAAGGCAGGCGGGGGCGGCCGAAGCCGCCTGTGGCGGATCGGCTCTGCTATGCGGGCTGGTCCGGCGCGCGGCCGGTTGCGCGGATGCGCAGGTGGGAGGCGATGCCGGGGCGTCACTCGGGATAGGAGACGCCCGCTGGTTGACGCCGATAACGAGCGAGGCCGGCCGGGTGGCGTGACACGCCTGACCCGTCGGCCTCTTTTCCCATGGTGTCGAGGGGTTTAGTGTGGGGACGGGGGAGGGCAACCCCCGTCCCCACTTTGTTTGCACACACGCACGAGTGGAATTGGCGTCCTGCCGTGCGTGTCGCGCGGGAGCCGGGCCACGCGAGTGGCTCTGGTTCCACCTCCCTCCATTGCCGGTGGGTGATGGCTGGCGGCGGCGTCCGGGCTGGCCCGCCGTCAGCCTTCGGGCAATGCGCCGGAGCGTCGCGGGCACGACGACCCCGGCCAACACCTTCTGTGACCTCCGTCGATGGAAGCGCTCCCATCGGCGATGCTGCGACTGTAACGCCCGTCACCGCTTTGTGAAAGCCCCAAAACGAGATCGAAACAAGTGGCTGCTCCTCCGCGGAACTCTGCTTGTCGTGGGAGCGCTTCCATGTAACACTGTCGAACACCGCGACGAGGAGCCAGCTCGCGTGAACACGGGTCGCCGAGGGCATCCGGTCTTCCGGACGGCACCCAGGAGGGCAGCGGACGCTGTCGACCAGCGTCGACGCTCCGTCCCCGAAACCCCGGCCGGGCCGGATCGACCACCATTCCCGAGCGCCTCCGTCCCCCCGTGCCACCCGCACGTGGAGGCGCCCCGCCGGGGCCCCACGGCCCCGGCCTGGTCCGAGGAGACACCGCGTACATGAGACTCATGGCAAGACGTCGCCGGACGGCGATGCTCGCCGCCGCCACGTTGGTCGTCGGCGGGATCGCCCTGCCGGCCGGTGCCGCGCAGGCCGCCCCGGCGTGCGACGTGGTCTACGCCACCAACGACTGGGGCAGCGGCTTCACCGCCAACGTCACCATCAAGAACCTGGGCGACGCCATCAACGGCTGGACGCTCAAGTGGACCTTCCCCAACAGCAGCCAGCGGGTGGTCCAGGGCTGGTCGGCGAAATACAGCCAGACCGGCAGCGAGGTGACCGCGACCAACGAGTCGTACAACGGCAGCCTCGGCACTGGGGCGTCGACCACCATCGGGTTCAACGGTAGCTACTCCGGCAGCAACCCGAAGCCCACGGCGTTCACCCTCAACGGCACCCCCTGCAACGGCACCCCCGCCAACAAGCCGCCGACGGTGTCCCTCGGCGTGCCGGCCGGGCCGTTCGAGGCGCCGGCTGACGTGCCGCTGACGGCCACGGCCAGCGACCCGGACGGGACGATCAGCAGGGTCGAGTTCTACCGCAACGGCCTGCTGGTCAACACCGACACCACCTCCCCGTACGGCTACACCCTGGAGGACCTGCCGGCCGGCAGCTACACCGTCCAGGCCAAGGCGTACGACAACGCCAACGGCGTCGCCATCGACGAGAAGGCGTTCACCGTCAGCGCGGCCTCCGGCCCCCGCCTGGTGGCCACCCCGTCCTCGGTGAGCGTGAGCGAGGGCGGCACCGCCACGTTCAACCTCAAGCTCAGCGCGGCCCCGTCGGCCAGCGTCCCGGTGACCCTGACCCGCACCGGTGACCCCGACATCACCGTCACGCCAACCTCGGCCACCCTCACGACGGCCAACTGGAACACCGGCGTCACCGTCACCGTCGCGGCGGCGGAGGACTCCGACACCGTCGGCGGCACCGCCACCATCACCGCCTCCGGCACCGGCCTGGCCCCCCTGGCGGTCACCGCCACCGAGGTCGACAACGACGTTCCGGGCGGGGACAACGACTACATCAAGAAGTTCCTCGACCAGTACGGCAAGATCAAGAACTCGGGCTACTTCAGCCCCGAGGGCGTGCCGTACCACTCGATCGAGACGCTGATCGTCGAGGCGCCCGACCACGGCCACGAGACCACCTCCGAGGCGTTCAGCTACTGGCTGTGGCTGGAGGCATACTACGGCCGGGCCACCCAGAACTGGGCGCCGTTCAACAACGCGTGGACGGTGATGGAGAAGTACATCATCCCCACGCACGCCGACCAGCCCACTGCGGGCTCCGCCGGCACCCCGCAGTACGCCGCGGAGTACAACCTGCCCAGCCAGTACCCCTCGGCGCTGAACCCGAACATCGCGGTCGGCCAGGACCCGCTGCGCTCGGAGCTGCAGTCCACCTACGGCACCGGCGACATCTACGGCATGCACTGGCTGATGGACGTCGACAACACCTACGGCTTCGGCCGCTGCGGTGACGGCACCACCCGGCCGGCGTACATCAACACCTTCCAGCGCGGCACCCAGGAGTCGGTCTGGGAGACCATTCCGCAGCCGTCCTGCGACACCTTCAAGCACGGCGGGCAGTACGGCTACCTCGACCTGTTCGTCAAGGACACCGGCACCCCCGCCAAGCAGTGGAAGTACACCAACGCCCCCGACGCCGACGCCCGCGCCGTGCAGGCCGCGTACTGGGCGCTGACCTGGGCCAAGGCGCAGAACAAGCAGGCCGACGTCGCCGCCACCGTGGCCAAGGCCGCGAAGATGGGCGACTACCTGCGGTACGCGATGTTCGACAAGTACTTCAAGAGGATCGGCAACTGCGTCGGGGCCAGCACCTGCCCCGCCGGCAGCGGCCGGGACTCGGCCCACTACCTGATGTCCTGGTACTACGCCTGGGGCGGCGCGTACGAGACCAGCCAGAACTGGTCGTGGCGGATCGGCTCCAGCCACAGCCACTTCGGCTACCAGAACCCGTTCGCGGCCTGGGCGATGACCAACATCAACGAGCTGAAGCCGAAGTCCCCGACCGCGGTCTCGGACTGGCAGAAGAGCCTCGACCGGCAGCTCGAGTTCTACACCTGGCTCCAGTCCGCCGAGGGCGGCATCGCCGGCGGCGCCACCAACAGCTGGGACGGCAACTACGGCACCCCGCCGTCCGGCACCGCCACCTTCTACGGCATGTTCTACGACGTCGACCCGGTCTACAACGACCCGCCGTCGAACCAGTGGTTCGGCATGCAGGTCTGGTCGATGCAGCGCATCGCCGAGCTGTACCTGGAGACCGGCAACACCAAGGCCAAGGCGCTGCTCGACAAGTGGGTGCCGTGGGCGATCGCGAACACCACGCTGGGCACCAACTGGTCGGTCCCGGCCGACCTGAAGTGGACGGGCCAGCCCGCCAACTGGAACCCGACCAGCCCGCAGCCCAACACCAACCTGCACGTCGAGGTCATCGCCAAGGGCCAGGACGTCGGCGTGACCGCCGCCCTTGCCCGGACCCTGATCGCGTACGCGGCGAAGTCCGGCAACACGGCGGCCAAGACCACCGGCAAGGGCCTGCTCGACGCCCTGTCCGCGTCCGCCGACGCCAAGGGCGTCTCGACGACGGAGAAGCGCGGCGACTACAAGCGCTTCGACGACGTCTACAACGCCGCCGACGGCCAGGGCCTCTACGTGCCCCCGGGCTGGACCGGGAAGATGCCCAACGGTGACGCCATCGCCGCCGGCAAGAGCTTCCTGGACATCCGCTCGTTCTACAAGAACGACCCGGACTGGCCGAAGGTGCAGGCGTACCTCAACGGCGGCCCCGAGCCGACGTTCAACTACCACCGGTTCTGGGCCCAGTCCGACGTCGCCATGGCGTACGCCGACTACGGGATGCTCTTCCCGAACGGGTGACCCAGATTCTCCGGGTGGGCGGCGCGGCCCGCCCGCCCGGAGTCCGACCGGGCCCGGGGGAACTGATGAGCCCGGTCGGCAGACGGCCTGACTCCCACGGTCAGGCCGGGACGGGCCGGCCGTCCGGTCAACGCAGCGGACCGGCCGGCCCGTCCCACCGCCCGAAGCTGAACTTGCCGCGAAAAAGCCCCGGAAAAAGTGCCCGTCCAGGGATCACGTGACGGTCGCGGACGGAGTAACGTACGTCACCGGAGAGGCCGCTCCCCCCGTGGCGGCCTCTCCCTTTTCGTCTCCCGGCCTGGTCCTTCCTCCCGGCCGTTGTTCCTCCCGGCCGTTCTTCCTCACGATCGTTCTTCCTCACGATCGTTGCGGCTCACGGCCGCCGGCCTTCGCGCGCGGGCCGGGCACGGTCACCGGGTGCCGCAGCCCCGGATGCCCGGCCGGCAGCGACCGGCGGATCACCAGCCAGCTCACCGCCAGTGCGGTCGCCACCAGTGGCCAGGTCAGCGCAACCCGCGCCACCACCAAGGCCACCACCTGCCCGCCGAGGTAGAGCGGCACGAAGACCGCCACCCGCAGCGCGTACGTCGCCGCCCACACCCAACTG
>NZ_SMKJ01000429.1:0-4055 GCF_004348615.1 Micromonospora sp. KC207 | reverse complement strand
GGTCGGCACCGGTCGCTGCGCCACCACGGGCGACCGGGGCTGCTGCCGGGACGCGGGCGGCACCTGGGCGCGCGCCTGCGGCCCGGCCGGGGAGGCCGGGGCGGCGGAAACCTGCCCGAGGTGGCCGTTGCCGCGAGACTGCTGCCCGAGCGTCAGCTTCGCCTGCCGGGCGACCCCGGCGAGGGCGGCGGCGCTGGGCCAGCGGGCGGCCGGGTCCTTCGCCATCGCCCGTTCGACGATGGCCCGGACCGGAGGCGGGATGTCCGCCGGCAGCGGCCGGGGCGTGTCCCGGACGTGCTTCATGGCGATCTCTAGCGGATTGTCGCCCTCGAACGGCCGCCGCCCGGCCAGGCACTGGTACGCGACCACGCCGAGGGCGTACACGTCGGAGGCGGGGGTGGCCACCGCGCCGGTGGCCTGCTCCGGGGAGATGTACGAGGCGGTGCCGAGCACCGAGCCGGCGGCGGTGAGCTGCCCGACCAGGTCGGAGCGGGCGATGCCGAAGTCGGTCAGCACCAGCGTGCCGTTGGGCCGGACCAGCAGGTTGCCCGGCTTCACGTCGCGGTGCACGATGCCCTTGCAGTGCGCCGCGTGCAGCGCGTCGGCGGCCTGGGCGAGCAGGGCCATGGTGCGGGCCGGGGTGAGCCGGCCGACCCGGCCGAGCGTCGAGGAGAGCGCGTCGCCCTCGACGTACTCCATGACCAGGAAGGCTATCTGCTGGTCGCTGCCGAAGTCGTAGACGTCGACCACGCCGGGGTGGTTGATGGTCGCCATGGTGCGGGCCTCGCCCCGGAACCGCTCGGCGAAGCCCGGCTCGTCCAGCAGCGCCGGGAGCAGGCTCTTCACGGCGACTGTGCGGCCCAGCACCTGGTCGGTGCCGCGCCACACGTCGCCCATGCCGCCGCTGGCGATCCGCTCGTCTAGGCGGTAGCGGTTGCCGAGCTGGACGCCGGGGCTGAGCATGTCAGCGCCCCCCGGAGTCGGCGGCTGCCGCTTGCATGATCTTGCCGGCGATCCGGGCCGCCTCGGCGCTGCCGCCGCTGCCGGCCTCCTCCAGCACGACGCAGACCGCCGAGACCGGCGTGCCCTTGGAGTCCAGGGCGAAGCCGATGAACCAGCCGTGGTCGGGGGTCTGCGGGCCGGACTGGGCGGTACCGGTCTTGCCACCGACGGTGTAGCCGTTGAACTTCGCGTTGCGGCCGGTGCCGTTTTCCACCACGCTCACCATCATGTCGCGCAGGTCCGACGCGACCTGCCCGCTGACCGGCTGGCGCAGCTCGCGCGGCTTGGCCGTGTAGTAGCTGGTGGTGCGGTCCGGCGCGAGGAGCTGCCGGACCAGGTACGGCCGCATCTGGCTGCCGCCGTTGGCGACCGCCCCGGCGATCAGCGCCCCCTGCAACGGGGTCATCTTGACGTCCCGCTGCCCGATGGAGGACTGGGCCAGCGCGGCCGGGTCGGTGCTGCCGTCGGGGCCCTGCATCGCCCCGGTGCGGCTGGCCGCCACCGGCAGGCCGTCCTCGCCGAGCTGGCCGACGGTGAGGTCGTCCTGCTCGAAGCCGAACTGCCGGGCCTTCTCCTTCACCGTCTCCGCGCCGAGCTTCACGCCGAGCTGGGCGAAGCCCGTGTTGCAGGACTCGGTGACCGCGTCGATGAGGGTGACCTCGGACTCGGGGCAGATCGACGGCACTGCGTTGCGAATCGGGGTGCCCGAGGTCGGTGGGGTGTAGCTGGGGCCGGCCGGGATCTGGGTGTTCTTGCCGATGCCGTTCTCCAGCGCGGCGGCGGCCACCACGATCTTGAAGGTGGAGCCCGGGGGCAGCACCTCCGACAGCGCGCGGTTCTTCAAGGGGCCGCCCTCGGCCTGCTCCAGCTTGTTGTACGCCGCCGTCGCCTCGTCGGTGTCGTGGCTGGCCAGCGGGTTCGGGTCGAAGCTGGGCATGGAGACCAACGCCTGTACCGCGCCGGTGCGCGGGTCGAACGCGATCGCCGCGCCCTTCTTCGCCCCGACCTGGTTGTCGGCCAGCCCGTTGTACGCGGCGTCCTGGGCCCGCTTGGAGAGGGTCAGCAGCACGTTGCCGCCGCCGGTCTCGTCGCCGGTGAACATGTCCTTGATCCGGTTGGCGATCAGCGCGTCGCTGGTGCCGGCGAGGAAGTCGTTCTCGACCCGCTCGATGCCGGTGTCGCCGAGGTTCACCGGCTTGTAGCCGAGCACGTGCGCGTACTTCTCCCCACCGGGGTAGGTGCGCAGGAACTTCAGCTTGCCGCTGGTCTCCTTGCTGGTGGCCAGCGCGGTGCCGCCGGCCTCGATGTTGCCGCGCTTGCGCTCGTACTCGGCCACCTGGACCCGGCCGTTGTAGTCGCTGTTGCGGTACTCGTCGGCCTTGTAGGCCTGGATCCAGTTCAGGTTCGCGAAGAGCAGACCGAACAGGACCATCGCGACGACGCCGACGCGGCGCAGGGGTGCGTTCACGGCCGGATCACCTCCGTGGGGGCACCGTGCAATTGCTCGGGCGGACCGCCCCCGGCTCGGGCCGCCGGGCCGCCGCCGCTGGTGACCGGGCGGCGGGCGGCGTCGGATACCCGCAGCAGCACCGCGATGAGCAGCCAGTTCGCCATCAGCGACGAGCCACCGGCGGAGAGGAACGGGGTGGTCTGGCCGGTGAGCGGGATGAGCTTGCTGATCCCGCCGACGATCACGAACACCTGGAGGCCGAGGGTGAAGGCGAGGCCGCCGGCGAGCAGCTTGCCGAACGAGTCCCGCACGGCGAGCGCGGCCCGCAGCCCCCGCTCCACGATGAGCAGGTAGATCACCAGCAGCGCGGAGAGGCCGAACAGGCCGATCTCCTCGCCGATGCCGGCGAAGATGAAGTCGTTCTGCACCTCGGGGATCTCCAGCGGCTCCCCGCCGCCCGGCCCCGCGCCGAACAGGCCGCCGCTGCCCAGCGCCAGCAGGCCCTGGACGAGCTGGTAGCCGTCCTGGTAGGGGTCGGCGAACGGGTCCAGCCAGATCTGGGCCCGCAGGTGGAAGTTGGCGAACGGCCCGCCGACGACGTCGCCGAGCACGTACGCGAGGTACGCGCCGCCGAAGAACAGGATCAGGCCGATGAGCAGCCAGCTCACCCGCTCGGTCGCGATGTACAACGTCACCACGAACATGCCGAAGTACAGCAGCGAGGTGCCCAGGTCCTTCTCGAAGACGAGGACGAGCACGCTCAGCACCCAGACCGCGAGCACCGGGCCCAGGTCCCGCCCGCGCGGGAAGTCGATGCCGAGGAACCGGTGGCTGGCCAGCGACAACACCTCGCGCTTGCGCACCAGGTAGTAGGCGAAGAAGACAAGCAGCGCCAGCTTCGCGAACTCACCGGGCTGGATGCTGAACCCGCCGACGCGGATCCACAGCTTCGCGCCGTAGATCTCCGAGTACTTCGCGGGCAGCACCGCCGGAATCATCACCAGCACGATGCCGGCGAGGCCCAGCGTGTACGCGTACCGGGAGATCGACCGGTGGTCGCGCATCAGCGCCAGCAGGCCGGCGGCCAGGACCACCGACGCCAGCGTCCAGGCGAACTGCCGGCCGCCGTTGCCGGCGAAGATCGCCAGGGACTCCCGGTCCGCGGGGGCGGCCCGGGCCAGGTCGAGCCGGCGCAAAAAGCCCACCCCGATGCCGTTGAGCAGCGCCACCGCCGGCAGCAGCGCCGGGTCCGCGAAGGGTGCCAGGAAGCGGATGACGACGTGCAGGGCGAGGAAGACGCCCGCCAGCACGGCGGTGGGGACCCAGAAGTCCGGGGTGACCGTGCCGAGCACGGTCGCCTCCACCGTCGCGCCGTACGCGGCGACGATCACCAGAGCCAGCAGCAGCAACGACAGCTCGGCGTTGCGCCGCGACCGGGCCAGGCGTACGCCGGGCTGCTCGCCCGTCGTGGCGGGCGAGGCGGCCGGTGCGGCGGCAGCGGTCACGGAGGTGTCCTCGGGTTTCTCAGCCGACGCTCACTCCGGCGACCGGCACCCGGCCGGGTCGGCCGGCGGAACCGTGTCGGAGGGCAGCAAGTCGGGCG
>NZ_SMKJ01000428.1:0-4078 GCF_004348615.1 Micromonospora sp. KC207 | reverse complement strand
CCCCGACACCGCACGCGGCCGTGCCGGCCCCCTGAGCGAGCGAGTCCACGCCCCGCCCGATCGTGCGTGCACGGCAGGCCCGTTCGCACACGTCCCGGTCAATCACGCGGGTCCGCGGTCGCCCGGGTCCGGGCCATCGTCCGCCTGAGGGAGGCACCGGCGGGGCGGCCTACTTCGTTTCCTCCTTCGCGGTGCGCGGGCACGGCTCCCAGGCCGACCACCAGGGCCAGGTGTGGCGGTACGTGCCAACCACCAACGAGCTGACCCTGGTCGTCGTGTTCTCCGCTGCACCGGCCCGGGGGCGGAGCTGTTCAAGACCCCGGACAACATCTGCGTGACCCCGGCCGGTGGCCTGATGCTCTGCCAGGACGGCGACGGGGACAGCTACCTGATGGGCACGACGGTCGACGGCGAGCCGTACCTGTTCGCCCGCAACCGGCAGAACCTCGGCACCGAGTCCGCGCCGTTGTACGGCGAGTTCGCCGGTGCCTGCTTCGCCGACGACCGGCGCACGATGTTCGTCAACTGCTACGCCCCCGGGACGACGTCCGCGATCACCGGTCCCTTCCGCGGGTAGCGGACCGGTAGGCGCACCGCGTGGCGGCTCGACAACGCCGTCGAGCCGCCGCGCGGTGTGTGATCCTCGCCATATTTCGGCGTCGGCCGGAGCGGGCCGGCCGGCGCCCGGGGCGCCCGCGAGCGCGCGGCGCACCGCCGCCGGGGCGAACATGAGCCCCCCTACTCATCCGCGCGGCAGGTGCGTTGGGCAAGCTCAACGAATGGTCGACCCCACAGCACCACTGAGCCCGGCCCGGGGGAGGGTGGGCATCACCGCCGTCGGGGCCAGCCTCCCCGAGCATGCAGTCCCGACCGGCGAGGTGCAGCGACGGCTCGCCGAGGCCAGCGGCCTGACCCTGCCGGACGGCCTGCTCGCGCGGATGACCGGGATCTCCTCCCGCCGGCTGGCCGGCGACGGCGAGTACGCCTCCACCCTGGCCCTGCGCGCCGCCCGGCAGGCGCTCGCCGCCGCCGGCCGGGAGCCCGAGGAGGTGGACCTGCTGCTGTTCGCCTCCGCCACCCGGGACGTCGCCGAGCCCGCCACCGCCCACATCGTGCAGGCCGAACTCGGCAGCCACGCCCACGCCCTCGACGTCACCAACGCCTGCAACAGCTTCCTCAACGGCATCGACCTGGCCCGCTCGGCGATCCTCGCCGGTCGGGCCCGGCGGGCCCTGGTGGTGACGGGGGAGACCCCCACCCGGGCGATGCGCTGGCAGGTCGCCGACCTCGACCAGGCCCGGGGCGCGTTGGCCGGCTACACCTTCGGCGACGCCGGGGCCGCCGTCCTGGTCGAGCCGGTCGCGCGCGGCGGGATCGTCGACGTCGACACCGAGACCTGGTCCGAGCACTGGACGGTCGGCGGCATCCCCGGCGGCGGGTCCCGCCACCCCCGGGGCGACGAGCACACCTACTTCACCGGCGACGGGCGCGCCCTGCGCGACGTGTTCGAAAAGATCGGCGCGGACATCCTGCACCGGGTCCGGGGGCGCACCGGCCTCGACTGGGCCGACTACGCCCGGATCCTGGTTCACCAGGTCACCCTGCCCTACCTGGACCGGTTCATCGAGGTCACCGGGGTCCCCCGGGACAAACTGGAGATCACCGTCACCGAGCTGGGCAACCTCGCCAGCGCCACCCTCGGCGTGCAACTCGCCCGCGCCGACGCCACGCTGCGCCCCGGCGACCGGGTGCTGTTCGTCGGCCTCGGTGGCGGCGTCAGCCTGATGACCATGGTCTGGGAGAAGTCTTGACCGCCCTGTGGGTGGTGGTGCCCGCGTACGACGAGGTGGCCCGGATCGGTGCCACCCTCGACGCGCTCGCCGCGCAGACCGACCGGGATTTCACCCTGCTGGTGGTCGACAACGGCTCCACCGACGGCACCCGGGACGTGGTGCGCCGCTTTGCCGTGCACGCGCCGGTGCCGACCCGGCTGCTGCGGGAGGAGCAGCGGGGCGTCGGCGCGGCCGTGGACACCGGCTTCCGGCACGCGATCGCGCAGGGGGCCACGCTGCTGGCCCGCACCGACGCCGACTGCCTGCCCCACCCCGGCTGGGTGGCCGCCGCCCGCCGTACCCTCACCGCCGGGGCGGCCATGGCGTGCGGCCGAATCGAGGCCCGCCGCGACGAGCACGGCCCGCTGGGCCGGGCCGGGTTCCGCTGCCTGGTCGTCGTCGCCGCCACCTTCGGCCGGTTGCGCCCCGCCCACCGGGGCCCCGGCTACCGGGCCCCGTACCGGATGCACGCCGGCAACAACATGGCGATCACCGCCGAGGCGTACCTCGCCGTCGGCGGCATGCCCCGCCGCCCGTCCCCGACCGACCGGGAGTTCCTCAACCGGGTACGCCGGCACACCGACGCCATCGTGCACGAGCGCACGATGGTGGTGGAGAACTCCACCCGGCGGCTGCGGGCGTACGGGCTGCGCCGGACCGCCGCCTGGTACCTGGACCGGGGCAGCGGCCGGCTCTCCCCGGACCCGCGCTGACCCGCACCCCTCACCTGGAGACGAGTCGCCCGATGCTCGACGAACTGGCCGCCGCGCTGCGCCGCCACCCCGACCGGCCGGCGGTGCTCACCGCCGGCCGCACCGGCGCGCCCCGGACCCGCGTCAGCCGGGGCGAGCTGGCCGACCTCGCCGACGGGTACGCCGCCGCCCTGCACCACCACGGCCTCGCCGCCGGGGACACCCTCGGGGTGGCGGTGCGCCCCGGCCCCCGGGCGCTGTCGGTGCTGCTCGCCGCGCACCGGCTCGGGCTGCGGGTGGCGGTGCTCGACCCCAGCGCCGGCCCGGACGTGCTCACCGCGCGCCTGGCCCTCGCCCGCCCGGCCCTGGTCGTCGCCGATGCGGCGGCACAGGCGGTCGCCGGGTGGGCACGCCCGCTGGCCGGCCGGGCCCGGCTGGCCCTGCCCCGGCTGGCCGAGCTGGGTCCGGTGCGTACCGTTGGTAAACGGCTGCCCGGCTGCGCCCCGGCGCTGCGCCCCCGGTCGGGTCCGGCCCCCGACCGGGGCGGACCCGACGACGACGCGGTGATCATCTTCACCTCGGGAACGACCAGCCGGCCCCGGGCGGTCGTGCACCGCCGGGCCGGGCTGGCCGCCGGGATGCGCGCCGTCGCCGACCTGGTCCGGCCACACCCCGACGCTCCTGTGCTCGGCGGCACGTTCTTCGTCCTCGTCCCGGCCCTGGCCAGCGGCGCCCCGGTGGCCCTGCCAGCCCGGTCACCCCGGGTGCTGGCGCGGCAGGTGGCCCGGCTGCGCCCGCAGGCCAGCTACCTCACCCCGCCGCAGCTCCGGACGCTGCTGGCGCAGCGACCCCGGCTGTGCGGCCGGTTCTACAGCGGCTCCGCGCCGGTCAGCGCCACCCTGCTCGACCGGACCCGACGGGCCGGCGCCGAGCAGGCGTGGGGGGTGTACGCGCTCACCGAACTCTTCCCGGCCGCCGCCGTCGAGGCCGCCGAGAAGGCGGCCTTCACCGGCGTCGGTGACCTCGTCGGCGCGCCGCTGCCGGGCGTGACCGCCCGGGTCGGGACCGACGGGCGGCTGCTGCTCGCCGGGCCGGGGCAGGCGCACCGCTACCTCGGCGAACAGCCGCACGACTGGGTCGACACCGGCGACGTCGCCCGGCTCGACAACGACCGGGTCGTCCTCGCCGGGCGCAGCAAGGACATGATCCTGCGCGGCGCGGAGAACATCTACCCCGGCCTGTACGAGCCGGCCCTGCACGTGCCAGGGGTCAACCTGGCGGTGCTGGTCGGCGTGCCGGCCGGCGACGGCGACGAGCGGCTCGTCGCCGTGGTCGAACCGGAACCCGGCACCGACCCCGGCCGGCTTCGCGGGGCCCTCGACCCGGTGTTCGCGCGGATGGGCGCCGCCCGGCCCGACGCGCTGCTCATCGCCCCGGTGCCGACAAGTGGACGGTCCCGCAAGCCCGACCGGGCCGCCACGGCCGCCCTGGCCGCCGCCGCGACCGGTCGGCCCGTACCGACCCCCCGGCGGCACGGCCGTGCCTGAGCAGCCC
>NZ_SMKJ01000427.1:0-4079 GCF_004348615.1 Micromonospora sp. KC207 | reverse complement strand
GCCCAGCCCCCGCCCCCGTCCGTCGCCCCCGGAACGGCTGCCGTGTCGCCGGTCGCGGCCGTGACGATCGGGGCCTGCCAGGGGTGCGGCGCCTGCCTGCTGACCTGCCCCACCCACGCGATCCGACCGACGCCCGGCGGGCTGGTGGTCCGCGCGCAGGCGTGCACCGGCTGCCTGGAGTGCCTGGAGATCTGCCCGGTGGACGCCATCCGCGTCACCGGCACCAACCCCTGTGGAGGAGTCCGATGAGTTCGACCGCGGCCAACGCCGCACCCCCGGCGGGCCGCTGGAGCCGCGCCGAGCGGGTACGCCTCGGCGGCATCGTGCTCGCCGTCGCCGTGTTGCACATCGCCGGCTGGAGCCTCTACCTGTACTGGAACGGTCAGCCGGCGGCGGCCGGCGGGCTGGCCGGCGCCGGCACCCTCGCGTACGCCCTCGGGGTGCGGCACGCCTTCGACGCCGACCACATCGCGGCGATCGACGACACCACCCGGCTGATGCTGCTGCGCGGCCGGCGTCCCGTCGGCGTGGGCTTCTTCTTCGCCCTCGGGCACAGCGCCGTGGTGCTGCTGCTCGCCCTGATCGTCGGGCTCGCCTCGACCAGTCTCGCCGGCCCCGGGCTGGCGCAGGCCCGCGAGGTGGGCGCCACCGTCGCGATCGTCACCGCCACCCTGTTCCTGACCCTGGTCGCCGCGCTCAACGCCGTGGTACTGGGCGGCCTGGCCCGGCTGTGGCGGCGGCTGCGCCACGGCGACCTCGACGAGCGGGAGCTGGACCTGCACCTGCTCAACCGGGGCCTCGTGCAGCGGGTGCTGGGCTCCCGGGCGCGGTCGCTCGTGCGCTCGTCGTGGCACATGGCACCGGTCGGGTTCCTGTTCGGCCTCGGCCTGGAGACGGCCAGCGAGGTGACCCTGCTCGCCCTGTCCGCGAGCGCCGCCGCCGCGGGCGGGCTGCCCGTGCTGGCCCTGCTCACCCTGCCGCTGCTCTTCGCCGCCGGAATGTCCGCGATGGACACCGCCGACAGCCTGCTGATGAGCCGGGCGTACTCGTGGGCGTACCGGCACCCGGCCCGCCGGCTCTACTACAACCTGGCCACCACCGGCATGACGGTGCTGGTCGGCGCGCTCGTCGCCAGCGTCTACCTCGCCGGGCTGCTCGTCGACCACCTCGGGGTGTCCGTCCTGGCCGGGTACGCCGCCCTCGCCGAGCACTTCGAGCAGCTCGGCTACACCGTCGTGGCGCTGTTCGTCCTGGCCTGGGTCGCCGCCGCCGCGCTGTGGAAACTGCGCCGCTTCGACGAGCGCTACGGCGCCGCCGCAGTGCCCGGGGAGGCGGGCCGGTGAGCCGCGTCGTGCACCCGATCGAGCGGCAGTCGTACGCGATCCTGCGTTCCCGGGTGGACCTGACCGCCCTGCCGCCGCTGACCCGGGCCGTCACCGAGCGGGTGGTGCACGCCAGCGCCGACCTCGACTACGTCACCGACCTGGTCTGCGACGAGGCGGCCCTGGCCGGCGGGCTGGCCGCCCTGCGCGCCGGAGCACCGGTGGTCACCGACGTGGCGATGGTCGCCGCCGGGATCACCCGCGCCGGCCCGGAGCTGGTCTGTCCGATCGCCGATCCGGCCACGGCCGCGCTGGCCCGCACGGCGGGGATCACCCGCTCTGCGGCGGCCGTGCGGGTGGCGTACGACCGGGTCGGCCCCGGCGCGGTGTGGGTGGTCGGCTGCGCGCCCACCGCGCTGTTCGAGCTGCTCGACCTCGGCGTGCGGCCGGCGCTGGTCGTCGGCCTGCCGGTCGGGTTCGTCGGTGCCGCCGAGTCCAAGGCGGCGCTGCGCGCCGGCGGCCTGCCCGCCGTGTCCAACGTCGGCGAGAAGGGCGGCTCCGCTGTCGCCGCCGCCGCCCTCAACGCCCTGCTGTACCTGGAGGAGACGTGACACAACGGCCTGGAGGAGACGTCGCGCCGGGTGCCCCGCGCAAGACGGGTGGCACGGGACGTACGCCGCTGCTGATCGTCGGGCACGGCACCCGCAGCGCCGCCGGGGTCGCCCAGTTCGCCGCCCTGGTCGACCGGATCCGCCGCCGCCGCGTGGTCGACGACGTCGAGGGCGGGTTCATCGAGCTGTCCCGTCCGCCGCTGACCGACGCGGTGGCCGCACTGGCCGGCCGGGGGCACCGCCGGCTCGTGGCGTTGCCCCTCGTCCTCGCCGCCGCCGGTCACGGCAAGGGCGACATCCCGGCCGCGCTGGCCCGGGAGAAGCAGCGCTTCCCCGGCCTCGGATACGCCTACGGTCGGCCGCTGGGCCCGCACCCGCTGCTGCACGACACCCTCGCCGAGCGGGTCGACGCCGCGCTGGCCGGCGCCGACCGGGTTGGGACGTGGGTGGCGCTGATCGGCCGGGGCTCCACCGACCCGGACGCAAACGCCGAGGTCGCCAAGGTGGCCCGGCTGCTGTGGGAGGGGCGCGGGTACGCCGGGGTCGAACCGGGCTTCGTCTCGCTGGCCGAGCCGTCGGTGCCGGCGGTGCTGGAGCGGCTGCGCCGCCTCGGCGCGCGCCGGATCGTCGTCGCGCCGTACTTCCTGTTCGCCGGGGTGCTGCCGGACCGGATCGTGGCCCGGTCGGCGGAGTTCGCCGCCGCCCACCCCGACCTGGACGTGCGGGTGGCCGACCTGATCGGCGACTGCGACGCCCTCGCCGACCTGGTCCTCGAACGGCACGCCGAGGCGCTGCGTGGGGACATCCGGATGAACTGCGACACCTGCGCGTACCGGGTGGCGCTGCCCGGCTTCGCCGACAAGGTGGGCCGGCCGCAGACCCCGCACGACCACCCCGACGACCCGGTCGGCGGCCACCACCATCACCACGACCACCACCACGACGGCCATGCCCACGCCCACCACCACGACGCGGGGCTGCGCCCGGGGCAGGTCGCCGTCGTCGGCGGCGGGCCCGGCCCCGACGACCTGATCACCGTACGCGGGAAGGCGCTGCTCGACGCGGCGGACGTGGTGGTGACCGACCGGCTCGCCCCGCAGGGGCTGCTGGCCCGGCTGCGCCCCGGGGTGCAGGTGGTGGATGCGGCGAAGGTCCCCCGGGGGCCGTCGATGACGCAGGACGCCATCAACGACATCCTGGTCACGCACGCCCGCGCCGGCAGGCGGGTGGTCCGGCTCAAGGGCGGCGACCCGTACGTCTTCGGGCGCGGCCACGAGGAGGTACAGGCGTGTGCGGCGGCCGGGGTCCAGACGATCGTGGTGCCCGGGGTGAGCAGCGCCGTCGCCGCGCCCGCTCTGGCCGGCGTGCCGCTCACCCACCGGGGCGTCGCGCACGAGTTCACGGTGGTGTCCGGGCACCTGCCGCCGGGGCACCCCGGTTCCCTGGTGGACTGGCCGGCGCTGGGCCGGACCCGGGGCACCCTCGTGCTGCTCATGGCCGTCGACACGATCGCGAAGATCGCCGCGGTGCTGGTCGAGCACGGCCGGGCCCCGGACACCCCGGTGCTGGCGGTCCAGGACGCGGGGCACCCGACGCAGCGGACGCTGGCCGCCCGGCTCGACGAGATCGGCGCGCTGGCCACCCGGGAGGACGTCGGGCCGCCGGCGGTCTTCGTCGTCGGCCCCGTCGCCGCGCTCGGGTGAAAGGAGGGGCCCCTGTTAACGCATACGGTAGAGAAGGGTCCCCTTCTCACCTCCGCTGCGGGCTCACCCGAGCAGCGCGTGGGTCGCCGCGTACCCGACAGTTGCCGCGCCGAGCCCGGCGGCCACGCTGGTCAGCACGTTCGCCGCAGCGAGGTGCCGGGACCCGTCGCGGGCCAGGCGCAGCGTCTCGTACCCGAAGGTGGAGTATGTGGTGAGCGCGCCGCAGAACCCGGTGCCGAGCAGCGCGGCGACCGCCGGCCCGGCCGGCGCGGCGACCAGGGCGCCGAGCACCAGCGAGCCGAGCACGTTGACGGTGAGGGTGCCCCATGGGAACGGCGAGGCATGCCGGGCCTGCACGGCCCGGTCGGTGAGATATCGCAGGGGCGCCCCGACGGCCGCGCCGAGGGCGATCAGCAGGACCGTCACGGCGTCCCCCGCCCGCC